>DATCIH010000144.1:0-33640 GCA_036507955.1 Clostridiaceae bacterium
CTATTATGACCGCCTCCTATTCTTTTGATAATGGCTTACGACACCGTTGTCATTATACCATAGGAGGCTTCTTTGTCCGAAGTATCACTACTGCTTACTCTATTCGCCCCAGCATAGCTGGGGGATTAAGTATTTCATTAATACCTTGGCTTCTGTTACCAAAACCTCACCAATATAAAACAATGTTCGGTTTGCTGATTCTCGCAACTTAACCACTACTAATCCATAGTTAGGTTCTTCAACAATTTCCACTATATATTTCTCTTCAATTTCATAAGATAATTTTTTTGCAATTTCACTAGATCCCTTAATTAAGATTTCGGTTCTTCTTTTCCTATTCACATTTTCTCCCCTTTCCACAATTTAAAGTATATCTTGTTGCCAGGTTAGTGATAGTTAAGGTTAAGTTAAGTTAAGGCTAAGTTAAGTCAATAAAAAATAAGGGTACCATTTCTTTGCAAAACGGCACTCTTATTCCTATTAAATTTATAATTTTTAGGATACTATGTATTTAAATGTATCTCCCCTATATATAATTTTAGTATATTCTAATACTTTCTTACTTTTATTATCAATACAATTAGTTTCTAGAGTTAAAAGTGGTACTAAACTTGGACAGCCTAAAATTTTTCTCTCCTCTGCAGTTGGAAATGAAATGCCAATAACACTTTTGCATGAATCAAAATCATGATATCCATTTAATTCATAATAACTAAACATAGATTTTATATCTTTTCCCTTCTCTGCAATATCTTTAAATACCTATTTTGCCAAATATGACACATGAATAGCACTTGGCTTTTTATCAATAATTCTTAGTCTAGCTACTTTATAGACCTCATCTTCCTTATTTGTCCTTAATTCCTCATAGATTTTTTTATTATATTGAATTTTTTCAAAAATTATATTCTTCGTTACTAGATCTCTACCTGTATCTCTCATTTTTTGGCTAAAACTTGCCTCTCCGGATAAGTGTAATTCTATATATTGTTGTTTCCTTTTAGATATCTTCCCTTTCCTTGTATAGAGTATATAAATCCCATTTCCTCTAGCTTCTCGTAAGCTTTTCTTGCAGTAATTCTTGGAACATTATATAAATCTGCAAGTTCGTTTTCTGAAAGTAATTTTTCATCCACTTTATATTTTTCATCATTGATTTCTAAAATAAGTTTATCAATAATTAAATTTTCTATTTCATTTTTCATAAAATACTCCTATTTATGAAGACTTGATTATTTTCTTAACATTTTGCTTGTAAATATATTATGACCTAAAGTAAGTTAATCAACCTCATCTTCATCCTTCAGATTATACTTATTTGGTAAATATGATTTCAGATTTACAATAACTGTAGTCATTTCATCATAATTTGTTACTTCTATTTTATCATCTTCATAAGCTTTTTCAATAGCAACATAGGTCTTACTAATGCTTACTAATGCTTTCCAATAATTTTACATTTAACAAATTCATTTCTTTTTCAATAAAAGCTTTTGATTTCTTACTGTTTTTTATTCTTTCCATATCCTTTCGCAACTTAAATATCTACAAAGGTGTAGGTTGATGAAAAGCCCATGGTATTTATTATTTCAGCATTTTTGTAGTCTATTTCAGCTTCATAACTAACTGGTACTTCCTTTTATAAAGTTATACCAATAGTATTTACTAAATATAAACATATATTCGCATTAAGTTATTAATTTTACTAGAAGAGGTGTTTAATAAGGGTTCATTACCTCTTAAAATTTCATTTTGAGAATTTAGTATCTCATTATTTTTTCCCTATTCATGTTAAATAACACGTAAAAGTATTAACTATACTAATTAAATATTATTTAACAATAAAACAAAAACTGCATTTTAAACCGTTAATCAGGTCAAAATACAGCCTTTATTGAAAATATATATTATTGATTTTTAGAAAATATGGCTAACATGAAATGAGTAAGCAATTCAGATATAGCCTAAAGTCGGAATAATTTACTTCATAACATTAACCCATTTGCTGGTCTGTGCACTCTCAAATATCTTTTCACAAAGCTTCATCGACCTCGCACCATCTTCAAAAGTAGCATATTCTCTATCCATAGATTTATCCTCTAATGATTTGTATATTTTAATAAAATTTTGCTTAATAGTATCTGGAAAACCTTCTACGTGTCCACCCGGATAACTAACTATATCGGCAGTCGCTTTATGAAGTAAATTCGTATCTTTTACAACTATTTGGTTATAATTATTTCTTCTACCTAAATATAATCCATTTATATTTTCAGAATCCCATTCTGCAGATTCCTTAGTGCCCGCCACAAAAATTGATAGTTTATTCTTCCTTCCGGCAAACATCTGCGATAAAGCTAAATTGCCCTTTGCACCATTAGAAAATCTAAAGATTATAAAAGCAGCATCTTCTGTATCGATATGTATCTCTTCATAATCTTCAGGTTTTAAACTTTCCTCAGGAATAAAATTAGATGGTTTTAATAATCTCTTTCTAATTTTATGATAAATAGTAAATTCAGCAAAAACCTCTGTAATCCTCAAACCAGTAATATTCTCTACTGTATCCATCCAATGTGAACCTAAATCTGCAACCACCCTTGTACTGCCAGACTCTTTAGATTTTATCCTCCAATTATAATCAGTATCATAAAGTAACCAGTCTTGAAGATATGCTCCATGAATAGAAAATATTTCACCAAGAGAATTATCTTGAATCATTTTCTTAAGTTCGTAGACCATAGGATTAAATCGATTATGAAAATTAACAGCATGAATTAATTTTTTTTCTTTTGCAATCTTAAGTAGCTCTTCAGCTTCTTTAACAGTGGTGGTAACTGGCTTTTCGCATACAACATTTATTCCTCTTTCCATAGCATACTTGGATATTTCGTAATGAGTATTATTGGGAGTACACACATGAATAACATCAAGCTCCATTTTTGATATCATATCTTTATAGTCATGAAACCAATGAGGTATATTCATAACTTTCGCTTTTTCTTCTGCATTAAAGGAATCTGAAATGGCAACCACCTCAATATTCCCTATTCTTCTCAAAGCTTCAACATGAGCTACCCCTATAAAACCAGTCCCAACAACACCAGCCTTAAAGTTCTTCATTCACTAACTTCCTTTCCTATTTACAAAATAAATACATTTTATTACTTTATTTTCTTTTACTTTGAAATAATACAGCAAGAATGATGATTATGCCTTTTACTAATCCCTCTAAAAAAGGAGGAATATTTGCAATAACTAAAATAACATTTATCATTTGAAGCATTAAGGCTCCGAGGAAGGTGCCCATAAGTTTACCTCTGCCACCTGACATAGCAGTTCCACCAATTGCAACAGCAGCAATAGCATCAAGTTCAAATCCCATTCCTGCATTTGCGGCAGCAATAGAAGATAAACGTGAAGAAAGTAAAAATGCAGAAATACCACAAAGAAAACCTGTTATTACAAAAGCCATTGTTTTCATATAATTAACATTAATTCCAGATAGTCTTGCCGCAACCTCATTGCTTCCTACAGCATAAACATATCTCCCAAATTTTGTTTGATTCATTAATATAGTTATCACTATAGCTATAAATACAAAGATTATTGCCAAATTGGGTATATAGAAAGTTTCTCCAGCAGCTATAAGACGGAACTTATCATAGTTAACTTGACTTACATTAAAGGGCCCCCCCTGTCCTATTTGAACAATAATAGATCTGTATGCAGAAAAAGTCGCCAAAGTAACTATAAAAGCTGCAATACGTCCTTTTGTAACCAGTAACCCATTGATAAGTCCAAGAAAGGTTCCCAATATCAAACAAAATAACAGCATTACTAACATATTATTGGTTTTATTTAATACAATAACTCCCAATCCAGCAGTTAATGCTACTAGTGAGCCTACAGATAAATCAATCATTCCTTCAATGATAATTAAATTCATTCCTAAAGCTACTATACCAATTATTGTGGCTTGTTTTACCATGGTAGTAATATTTGAATATGTTAAAAACCTTGGATTAATAGCCGCAGCTATTATAAATAAAACTAAAAATGAAACTACATAACTATAATTACCATAAAACCTTAAAAACTTGTTTTTAATAGAAATAATATTCATTTCCTCACCTCCAAATTGGAACCAGTAGCATAAAGCATGACATCATGCTCAGTTAATTTATCTCTGGTCAATATTGCATTAATTTTACCTTTGTACATTACTATACATCTATCCGCAACCTTCCAAATTTCAGGAAACTCAGACGTGAAAACTATTATCCCCTTTCCTTCATTAGCCATGTTGTTAATTAGTTTATATATTTCGAACTTAGCTCCAACATCAATTCCTTGAGTAGGGTTATCCAATATATAAACATCTGATTCTATCTCAAGCCATCTAGAAATAATAATTTTTTGTTGGTTCCCTCCACTTAATGATGTCACCAAATCACTTGGATTTCCAGCCTTTATTCCCATCTTATCCTTATGTTTATTGTATCTTTTAAGTTCCTCTGAATTTTTCACAAATAATTTTTTATGTTTATTTGCGAAATAAGCAATAGATAGATTGTCCATAATACTCATATCTTTAATTATGGATCTTTCCTTTCTATTTCTTGGGACCATAGCAATGCCACTGTCCATTACATACTTTATTTTTTTAGTATTTATTAATTTACCAGATTTTATTACTGAACCTGACTCAATTTTTGCTGCACCGAAAAGTGCATCTGCTAACTCACCTCTTCCATCCCCATGAAGCCCTGTAATAGCAATTACCTCGCCTTTATGCAAATCAAAAGATACATCATTAAATGCTATTGAAGATAGATTTTTCACAACTAAAAGTTCTTCTTTCGAAACTTCTCTCAATTGAATTTCAGAATCTATAATCCTTCTGCCCACTAAGAGTTCCGTGGCTTTTTTCTCATCAATATCTTTAAAGTTTCCAGATTGAATAAACTTACCATCACGTAAAACTGTGTACTTATCACAAATATCAAATATTTCTGGCATCTTATGTGATATATATATTATTGTTACTCCTTCGTTTTTAAGAATTCTCATAATCTCAAATAAAGACTGAATCTCTTTATTTGTTAAAGCTGAAGTAGGTTCGTCCATTATTATAAGCTTACATTCAAAAAGTAAAGCTTTAGCAATCTCGACCAATTGTTTCCTTGAGGTATCCAAGTGATCTGCAAGCTCTTCAACTTCAATATTAATTTTCATTTTTTCGAATACCTTCATAGACTTGTTTATCATTGTTTTTTTATCTAATAACCCAAATCTATTTTTTATTTCTTCTCCAAGGAATAAGTTTTCGTAAACCTTTAAATCATTAATAAGATTTAACTCTTGATGAATAAATCTTATACCTAAAGCCACAGATTTATGAATGGTCATTTCTTTAATTAATTCATTATTAAAATATATTTCACCACTTGTAGCTGGAAAAGTGCCTGCCAGAATATTCATTAATGTTGATTTCCCAGCTCCATTTTCTCCAAGTAGACCATGAATTTCTGATTCGCTCACTTCAAGATTTACATCAGATAATGCTTTTACTGGTCCAAAGTATTTGCATATATTCTTCATTTCTAATAACATATTTCGCACAACCCATCATCCCAAATTAGATAAATATTCTTCAGAATAAATATGAATACATATATATTGGTGCCGACCATCTATATTACAATCGGCACCAAAAGTTATTTAAGTCTTAAGAAGTTATTGGGCACCATATCTAGTTTTATAAGTATCAGAATTACGGAATGCATCCATATTAGCTTTATCAATTTCTTCAGTTTTAATAATATAAGATTTCTCAATAGTTTTTCCAGCTAAAACATCTGCGCCAAGCTTAATTGCTTGCCTAATATATGCTGGTGAGAAAGCATAAGTTACTTGATCTATTTTCAACTTATCGTATATAGGTTTAAATGTGTCTAAATTCTCTTTTCTACCACCAACACCAGAAACTAGCTTAATATTAAGCTTAGCTGTTCCTTTATAAGCACTAAGTGCATCAAGTACACCAAGTAGAACTTCATCATCTTGTGTAACTATACCTTTAATTTTTTCTATATCCGATGCTTTACTAGTATTCAATATAGTTTCCATTTGTGATAGTGCCTTTGCTCTCTGCCAATCTGTACTAAAGCTTTGAATAATTTTGAATTTCTTATCAGCTGTCTTCATAAATCCATCATGTCTTTCTTGAGGTACTGTTGAATTATCACCTTTAAACTCTAAGATTTGAACCTCTCCTGCTTTTAATTCTTCAGCAAAGTATTTATTGAAATATGTTCCTGTCATTTGTCCTATACCATCATTATCTCCCATTATTGTAGCTGTTGGAGTAAAGTTATTTATTAATCGGTCATAAATGATTAATGGGATTTTTGCATCCATAATTGATTGTGCTGCTGATTTAAGCTCATCACCATTTGTAGGCCACATAACAATAGCATCAACCTTTTCGTTGATAAGAGTGTCTACATAATTAGCCTGTCCAGATGATTCTCCTGAAGTAAGAAATTTGTAATCAAATCCATTTGCTTCTGCAAGAGCTTTTACTTCTGCTTGAGCGCTAGTGATACTTTCACCAGTAAATCCATGATCTGCAACTGGAGTAATAATCCCAAGAACCTTCTTCTTGCTTGAAGAATCCGATGAAGTAGGAGTAGTCTTTGGTGCACAAGCAACTAGTGAAGCTGCTAATGAAAGAACAATCAAAATACTTAGAACCTTTTTCATTTACATTTCGCCTCCATTAATATTTTTGTGATTGGTTATAAAAATTTATTTATCAAGGCGCTATAAAAACGCCAAAGATATCGGAAACTAAAACTTTACCTTTTATTATTTTAGAGTTGAACCTCTTATTATTAATTCAACTTCTAGAACTTTATTGGGTATATTTTCATCCTGCATTAACTTCCTAATAAGCATTTTGCAGGCTTCACATCCAATATTATACATAGGCTGTGAAATAGTTGTAACTGCTGGAGTACACATCTTAGAATCAGGTATATTATCAAAACCAATTACTGCAATATCCTCTGGCACACTAATTGAAGCTTCTGCTGCTGCCTTAATAACACCTATCGCCAGAATATCTGACACCGCAAATATTGCATTAGGCTTTTTATTAAGTGATAAGAAATACTTAAAAGTCCTTTGTGCACATTCAAAATCATCATTAGTATTTACTACCCATTCACTTCTAAACTCAATTCTGTTATCTGATAAAGCTTGTAAATATCCTTCTTTTCTTTGCCTTGCATACATAAATCTTTCATCGGTATTTATAAAAGCTATACTTTTACGACCAATACTTATTAAATGTTCTATAGCCCTATAGGCTGCTCCTTTATTATCAATTGCTACATAAGGTATATTTAGTTCATCACTATATTCACAACATTGGACAATAGGATACTTTTCTGATATATCAAGTAAAAATGAATTATCTATAATAGGGTCCATATTAATTATTCCATCTGCAAGCTTTTGTTTTAAAAGATTAAAATAGGATTTTTCTCTTTCAAGGCTTGAATGTGTTTGACATAAAATTATATTATATCCGTCCTTAATAGCAGTATCTTCTATTCCTTGAATAATGCTTGCATAGAATGGATTGGATATATTTGGTAATAGTGCTAATATAACTCGGCTCTCGGATCTTCTTAAATTTCTTGCTAACATATTTGGTACATAATTAAGCTTTTTTATTGCATTCTCAACACTTATTCTAGATTTATCTGATAGCGATCCATTATTATTTATTGTTCTTGATACCGTAGCCACTGAAACTTTTGCTTCTTTAGCTACATCTTCTATCGTTGGCATAAAATCACCTCATATAAAAAATTGTAATCGATTACAAATATATTAAGCTCTTGTGTAAATATTTAACTGCATGAATAAGTTAAAACAAATTTTACTGAAAATAACTATCTAAAATATTATATTCACATTATTTAATATAAATACTAATTTATATTAAATAATGTAATGGTTTACTTCTTTAGTATAATATCATTATTTATGTTATGTCAATACTTATTTGTAAAATAAATTTAATTAATTTTGATAACTATTTTAGTTTTCGTTTGTAAAAACTAAAGCTGCTGACCCTAAAAGAGCTGCTTCATAGCCAAGGGCCGTTGGTTTTATATTGACCTCAGAGCACTTTTTCACTGTGTTTTGCCTTATTTGCAAATTTATTTCGCCTATTATTAAAGCATAGGAATCAATAACTCCTCCACCTAAGAATATTTCCTTAGGGTTTAGAAGATTTATTGCATTAGATAAAGCTCTACCAATGTAAGTACCACAAAGCTTAAATATCTCTATGCAATTTTCATCATTATGTTTTGCTAAATATGCCATACCTGATGCATCAGGACATAGTTTAAATTCTGTTAGTTTATTTCTATAATCTGCATCTCTTTGAATTAACTCCTTAAACATCCTTGTTAGTGCTGTTCCTGAAGCATGTGCTTCAAGACACCCATATTGACCACAGGAGCATTTATAAGGGCTTTCATATTCTACCTTCATATGACCAATTTCCCCTGCACAAAATGAGGAACCCTTAATAAGGTTTTTATTTACAACTATTGCTCCACCAATGCCAGTACTAATAGTAATCCAAAGAAAATTATCAGAAGTTTCTCCAAAATACATTTCACCTAATGCACAAGAGTTAACATCGTTTTCTATATAAATATTTTTTATTTTAGTATTCCAATGAAAAAAGTCTGTAACCTTAACATCCTTCCAACCCGCATAGGGTGCATTATAAAGAAGGCCAAGAGAAGAATTTACCATGCCTGGAAGATTAATACCAAGTCCTATTAAATCTGATCGTTTAATAGAAATTTCGTTTAAACATTCATCTAGTAACTTTATGCAATTTAGAAAGTGGACTTTATAATCTATAATTTCTGTTTTTATTTTCCGTTTGGATAAAATACTACCATCTTTATTGACAATCGCAACAATTGTTTTAGTTCCTCCAATATCCAAAGCACCTGCAAACATTCAGCACACCCCCCTTTATAATTAGATTAAATTAATTCTTTCATTCGTGCAGCATAAACACTATGGATTAACATTGATGCTGCTCCGATTGCAGCTGCATCATTTGAAAATTCAGAAGCTACTATTTCAACATTGGAATGCTTCCAAACCTTTTGGTTAACAGTTTCTCTTATCTTTGATATTATTTCATCTTCATATGCCGCCATTTCTCCACCAATAACAATAAGCTGGGGATCAAATACATTAACCATGTTAGTAATGGCAATACCCATATACCCAGAGGCCTTCTGGATTATATTTTTAATATAATCATCACCTAAATTGTAGGCTTTAATAATAGTATCAAGATTAAGCTCATGATTTGAAATTAATAATGCTTTTAGTATTGTGCATAACCCCAAAGATAATCCTTCACGAGCCATTTTTAGGATTGCATCAGTGGAAGAGCAAGTTTCTAGACATCCATAATTACCACAACTACATTTATAACCATTTGGGTCCATTATTGTATGTCCAAGCTCTCCAGCAGCACCGGTAAAACCTCTGTATATTTTTCTATCAATTACTATGGACATACCAATTCCAAGGGATAGTCTTATAAAGATCATATTATTAATATTCTTAGCTTTTCCCAAAAGCATTTCAGTTAACGCCATGCAATTAGGGTCATGGTCAATCATTACTTGTATTTTAAATTCTGTTTCCAATAGTTGCTTTATATTAATTGTTTTGTAACCCGCAAACTGGTGGAGGAATAAAGAGACTCCCTTTTCAGCATCTACATGCCCTGGAAAAGCCACTCCTATCCCTTTTATTTTGCTCTTATCATCAACCATTGCAATTAGTCTGTATATTACTTCCTTAGCTTGCTGTATTACTGATGTTTGTTCAAGATTTTTAATCAGTTCATATATTTTAAATTTAGTTCTGCTTTTTAAATCTACAATTATACCAGTTATCCCTATTATATTTACATCTAGACCAATCAGTAGATTTTCCTCCGGATTAACATCATATACACAGGGATTTCTACCAATGCTATCATCGGAGATTTTAATGTCTGTTATAAGATTCCTCTTCATAAGAGTATTTGTGTTATTAGATATACTTCCCCAACTCAAGTTAGTGAGTTTTTGAATATCTTTTTTAGATATAGGTCCATTGTCTCGTATACATTCAAATACAGTCAAGGTATTTGAATTTTTCATTAAATCATGATTTACCATAGTTTTATTTAACATCCCTTGCAATATAATAATGCATTTTTATTGTCCTATTGAGCATCTATTTAATGATTATATCATATAGTGATATAAATGAGTAGGTATAATATTAGATTAACACAAGTATTTATTGTGGTTATGCTGTATTTGCCATTATTAGTAATATATTAGTTGACAGTTTCGTCAAGATATGATAAAACTTTAATTATAAACATTAATATTCTTACTGTATTGCTTCAAATTAACAGAAAATAAAGTATTGAAAGAGGTATTAAATTATGAATATGATAAACACTAGTGAAATATCACAGAACTTATTTTCCTATATTAAAGCGGAAACTGATTGTATTTTAAATACTGATTTTAATACATTGGCCAGGATTGCTGAAAAGCTTGTTAATGCTAAAATTAATGGACAAACCATTTATACAGCTGGGAATGGTGGAAGTGCGACTACAGCCTCACATATGGTAAACGATTTGATTAAGGGCTGCAGAGTTCATGGACGAGAAGGCCTTAGGGCTATATGCCTTAATGATTCTACTCCAGTTATAACTTGTTTGGCAAATGATTTTTCTTATAGAGAGATATATACTATTCAGCTTAATACATTAGCCAAAAGTGGCGATATTTTAGTTGTATTTAGCGGCAGTGGTAATTCACAAAATATTGTTGATGTAATAAAAAGAGCCAAAGAAATGGGCATATATACTATAGGATTTTCAGGGAAAGATGGAGGACTACTGAAAGGATTATGTGATATTCTTCTTATAGCGCCTACTTATTCTATGGAACAGCTTGAAGATTTTCACTTAATTTATGAACATGCTATTGTAACTATTATAAGAGATATGCTTAGTGATTTATGGGGAATGGAAATTATTAAATATCCAGCAAAAGGATCTACCGTAAAGTCTGCTTTATTTGATTTTGATGGTACTATAAGCTTGATAAGAGAAGATTGGCAAAATGTTATGATTCCATACTTTATTCAAGTATTAATGGAATCAAGTAAGGACGAATCCATGGAAGAAATAAAAATGATTGTAATAGATTTTGTGGATAAGCTTACAGGAAAGCAGACTATATTCCAGTGTATAAAGTTAGATGAAGAAGTAGTTAAGCGTGGAGGTACAAAGACAAATCCTTTAGAATATAAAAATGAATATCTTAGTAGGCTTAATGAAAAAATTAAATATAGACTAAGCTCCTTAGACAATAAAACTGTAGAGCCTTCACAATATATTGTTCCTGGCTGTGTTGAATTTATAAAAAAATTAAAAGAACTTGGAATAAAGCTTTACCTTGCAAGTGGTACGGATGAACAAGATGTAATAAGAGAAGCAAAGCTGCTTGGAGTGTATGAATATTTTGATGGTGGCATTTATGGTGCAAAGGATAATATTACTGAATGTTCTAAGGAACTTGTCATAGCTCAAATTCTAAAGGAAAATGAAATAGCAGGAAATGAATTGGTTTTATTTGGAGATGGATATGTGGAAATGGAACTTGCTAAGGATATTGGAGGCTATACCGTTGCATTAGCTACTGATGAAGTCAGAAGATTTGGCATAAATGAGTGGAAAAGAAAGAGACTTATTGATGCAGGAGCAAATATAGTAATCCCGGATTTTTCAAATGCAAAGATTATTATTGATTTCTTGATTAGGAGGAAATAGTATGCCTTTTAAAAAGTTTGATAGATCCAAGTTAAATATAAAATCTATAAGTGAAAGGATTCATGATGTAAATATAAGTGTTATCAAAGATATAAATGATCCTATTTTGCTCATAGATAATCCAAACATCGATATTATTGCAAGAGATATTATTAAAGCGAAAGAAAAGAAAGCTACAGTATTAATGATGTATGGTGCTCATGTCATTAGAACAGGATGTGGTTTATTTATGATAGAACTTATGAAAAGAGGACTAATAAATCATTTTGCCACCAATGGTGCTGGCGCAATTCATGATTATGAGTTTTCTTTAATAGGAAATACTTGCGAAAGCGTGGCCAAGTATATCAGTGAAGGTCAGTTTGGCCTGTGGAAAGAGGATGGAATTTTAAACGATATAATAGAAACAGGTGTTACGGATGGCCTTGGCGCTGGCGAAGCAATAGGGCGATATATTTGGGAAAACAATTTACCTTATCGTGAAAAAAGCGTTCTTGCTCTCGGTTATAAGCTTCACGTACCTTGCACGGTACATATCGGAATAGGAAATGATATTGTGCATGAACATCCAAATTCAAATGGAGCTTCATTAGGTGAAGCTTCCATGTCTGATTTTCTTATATATGCAAATAGCATATCAAATTTGGAGAATGGGGTATTTTTAAATTTTGGTTCTGCGGTAACTGGACCAGAGGTATATTTAAAGGCGCTGTCTATGGCAAGAAATGTTGCACATCAAAATAATGAAAAGATTTGTCATTTTACAACTGCAGTTTTTGACTTAATTCCAATTGAGGAAACAGATTATAGTAAGACTCCTTTAAAAACAGATCCACATTATTATTTTAGACCTTGGAAGACTATTTTAGTTAGAACAGTCTCTGATGGGGGCAAGAGCTTTTATGTTACTGGTGATCATGCTAGTACACTTCCAAGTTTAGCAAGAAGGGTATTTAGCTTAGAAAACAATAGGAGATAATTTGTATGAATTTTGATAAAGCCATTGAACGATTGCAAAGCTCAAAAAAAATAACAATTACTGTTGTTGGTGATTATTGTTTAGATAAATATTTATATATTGACAAAGATAGGGATGAATTATCTATTGAAACCGGTCTTATAGCCTTCCAAGTTACAAAGAAGGAAATCTATGCTGGTGCATGTGGCACTATTGCTGCTAATTTATGTTCATTAGGTGTTAATGTTAGGTGTATGGGTATTGTAGGCGATGATGGCGAGGGCTATGAGCTATTAAAATGTTTAGAGAAAATTGGTGCAGATATATCATATATGATTAAAGGTTACAATGTGTGTACTAATACTTATACTAAGCCAATGAGAGTTGAAAATGGTAAATTTAAGGAAATGAGTAGACTTGATTTCAGAAACTTTACATCTACAGCTCAGGACATGGAAGATAAAATAATAGAAAATTTAAAGAAAGCTGTACTAATTTCTGATGCAATTATTTTATCAGACCAATTTTATGAATTGAACTTCTCTGTAATAACAGATAGAGTACGAGATTTTGTTACTCAGTTAGCAATTGATTATCCTAGAACAATTTTTTATGCTGATTCTAGGGGTTTCATTAATAAATATCGCAATATAATTGTAAAATGCAATAATTTTGAAGTAATAAAATGTATTATGCCAAATTATAATGATGTGATTACTGAGGATATGCTTTTAAAATGTGGCTTAGAGCTTTTTATGAGAAATAAGAAAACAGTATTTATTACTTTAGGAGTTAATGGGTCAATGGTGTTTGATAATAAAGTTACCTCTGTCCCTGCATTTAAGGTTGAAGGCACTATCGATATTTGCGGAGCAGGAGATGCAAATAATGCTGGCATAGTTTTAGGCTTAACACTTGGTTTTGATGAAGTTGAGGCAGCTTTGATAGGAAACATAGTTTCTTCTATAACAATTGAACAGATCGGAGTAACAGGGACTGCAAGTATTGAACAAGTAATTCAGCGACTTTCAATAATCAGCAACATTTAAAAAAGTATAAGCTTATTACTATACATAAATAATGAAAAGGTTTATATTAATATCATAGTAATTAAAAAACATTAGGAGGAACTACATATGGATTTAAATGAACTTTCCCTACTTGTACAAAGAGGTAATGCTAAGAAGGTTAAGGAATTAGTCAGTTTAGCTTTAGAGGAAAAAATTGATCCTGAGGTAATATTGAATGAAGGTTTAATATCAGCGATGAGTGAAGTAGGAATTAAATTTAAAAATAATGAAATTTATGTTCCAGAAATGTTGATAGCTGCCCGTGCTATGAATGCCGGTATGCAAATCCTTGAACCAATTCTTACAGCTGCTGGAGTTAAAGCAATAGGTAAAGCAGTTATAGGAACTGTAAAAGGAGACTTACATGATATAGGTAAGAATCTAGTTAGAATGATGCTTAAGGGAGCAGGTATTGAGGTTTATGATTTAGGCACTGACGTTACACCTGAAGCCTTCGCAGACAAAGCAGAAGAAGTAGGAGCACAAATAGTTTGCCTGTCAGCACTACTTACAACAACAATGCCAGCCATGAAAGAAATAATTGATGAGTTTACTAAACGTGGTATTAGAGAAAAATATATATTCATGATTGGTGGAGCTACGATTACAACTAACTTTGCTAAAGAAATAGGCGCAGATCATTATACACCAGATGCTGCAACAGCTGCTGAGGTTGCAAAATCACTATTAGTAGGTTAGGTACTTTATAGATTTACACCCTCAAAAGACCACACCGAAAAGGTGTGGTTTTTTTATTACTTCCATCCTGCAGAAGCAGCCTTTATCACATGTTCTTCTTATAGCTTCCTCATCCAAATGCTTTGGAAGTGGTCTAAAATGCAATATCATCTGTTCTTGCTCCAACCCTCACAATACCGAGCCCAGGAATAACTCCTTTCTTCTTCAAATTCTCCAATTCCTTGATCATCTTTTCCTTTATTTTAAAAGTAACTTCTGAGCCTTTCATTATCACTGTCATTTAATTGCAGCCTCCACTTCACAATATATTCTATCAGCCTTTTTAGTTCCTTTAGAAAGCATTTTGTCATCTTGAGAATCTGTGATAGTTTGAGTCATATTTTTTCCCTGTGTAAATAGATAAACCAGTATGCCATCCCCACAAATATTGCTCCACCTATGATGTTACCTAGAGTAACTGGCAGCAAATTTTTAGTAAGGAAAGAACTCCAATTCAAAGCATCTATTTTTTCCGATTTGACTCCTAAAGATACTGCCGCCTGTACCCAAATCGGGTTAGCTTTTGCCAAAATTCCAGCAGGAATATAATACATGTTAGCTATACTGTGCTCAAAACCAGATGTTATAAAGAGCCAGATTGGGAAAAAATTGCCAAAAGCTTACCAGTAATATCCTTAGCAGCGGCCGCCATCCATATTGCAATGCACACAAGCCAGTTGCAGAGTATTCCCATGGAGAGAGCATTACCGAATGTTAATCCAGTCTTATAAACTGCAGTCTTTATTGTAAAGCCACCTAATAAACCATTGGAAAAGTTAAATTGTCCTGACTGTAGTATTAAAAATACAATAATCAGGGATCCTATAAAATTGCCAATATATACAAAAAACCAATTCTTCAATAGTTTATAAAAATTCGTTTTATGCTCAAGGTAGGAAATTATTATTAAACAATCACCAGTAAAAAGTTCTGCCCCCGCTACTATTACCATCATAAGTCCTGTGGAAAATAATGCTCCTGCAAGTGCCTTACCTATACCAGGCGAGCTTATGGTATATATAGCCATATTCGAGCCCTCAGCTGCAAAGGCAATAAATGCTCCTCCCAAAATTCCAAGAATAAGCAGTCTGAGGGCTGGCAAGCCGGCCTTCCTGCATCCAGTTTCAATAAAACTTTCTGCCATTTCCGCTGGGCTTAAAAATGCTTTCTCCATTTATAAAACCTCCCACATAAAGGTACTTTATGATAGACCAATTATTCCTCCATCCTCAGTTATATCCATCCCATTTGCAGCTGGTATCTTTGGTAGACCAGGCATTGTCATTATATTTCCAGTTAGAGCTACAATAAATCCTGCACCTGCTGAAACCTTGACATCTCTTACAGTTATAGTAAATCCAGTTGGAGCGCCAAGTAGAGCTGCGTTATCTGAGAAGGAATATTGAGTTTTTGCTATACAAATCGGCATTTTATCAAATCCAAGCTCTGAAATTTCAGCTATTTGTTTCTTAGCTTCTGAAGTAAATTCCACTCCGTCTGCTCGGTATATCTCTGTAGCAATTTTTGTTATTTTTTCTTGAATGGTTCCATCTATATCATAAAGTGGCTCAAAATTTGAAACTTTCGTTTTGCAAATTTCTACAACTTTCCTAGCTAAGTCTATTCCACCTTCTCCTCCTTTTGTAAATACTTCTGAAAGAACAACCTCTGCTCCCTTAGATGAGCATTTTTCTCTCAATAAGGTAATCTCAGCTTCAGTATCTGTTGGGAACTTGTTTATAGCAACAACAACTGGAACACCAAATTTAGCTAAGTTTTCAAGATGCCTTTCAAGATTTGCTATGCCAGCTTCAAGGGCCTTAACATTTTCAAACGAAAGTTCAGTCTTGGGAACCCCACCATTCATCTTAAGTGCTCTAACTGTAGCGACAATTACAGCCGCATCTGGTTTTAAGTTTGCAAACCTACACTTTATATCAAAGAATTTCTCTGCGCCAAGATCAGCACCAAACCCTGCTTCAGTTATAACGTAATCAGCCAACTTTAGAGCTATTTTTGTAGCCATAACTGAGTTACATCCGTGAGCTATGTTTGCAAAGGGTCCACCGTGTATAAAGGCAGGTGTATTTTCAAGAGTTTGAACTAAATTGGGTTTAATAGCATCCTTAAGCAGTAATGTCATTGATCCTGTTGCTTGTAAGTCTCCTGCTGTAACAGCTTTCCCTTCTTTATTATAAGCTACAACCATTCTTGAAAGCCTATTTTTAAGATCTGTTAGGCCCATTGAAAGGCATAGTATAGCCATTATCTCTGAGGCAACTGTTATATCAAAACCGCTCTGTCTTATAAAGCCATCAGTTTTTCCACCAAGTCCTATTATTATATTTCTAAGAGCTCTGTCATTCATATCTAGAACTCTTTTCCACACTATTCTCTTAGGATCTATGTTTAAGACATTTCCTTGATAAATATGATTATCTAACAACGCTGCAAGCAAGTTATGCGCTGAAGTAATAGCATGAAAATCCCCTGTAAAATGTAGATTTATATCATCCATAGGCACTACTTGAGCATATCCGCCACCTGCTGCACCCCCCTTAATACCAAAACAAGGTCCAAGTGATGGTTCTCGTAGTGCAGTTATAGCTTTCTTTCCAATTTTATTGAGTGCCATTGATAATCCAACATTTGTAGTTGTTTTCCCTTCACCTGCAGGCGTTGGGTTTATAGCTGTAACAAGAATAAGTTTTGCATCAGGCTTATCCTTTAGTCTTTCAAGAACACTCAATGAAACTTTTGCTTTATATTTTCCATAAAGCTCTAATTCATCTTCCTCAATTCCTAGATAACCCGCAATTTGTGTTATCGGAAGCATTATAGCTTCTTGTGCAATTTGAACATCTGTTTTCATAAAATTTCTCTCCCTTTACCAGTAAAATTTAAAAGTGCATCATGGTGAACTAAAGCTTAGGTATTTCATTCATAATTTCTGGAATTACTTCGAACAAATCACCGACAACTGCAATATCTGCTAATTGCATCATTGGTGTGTCTGGATTTTTATCTATTGCAATAATCATATCACAAGATTGCATTCCAACAAGGTGTTGAATCTGTCCTGAAATTCCACAAGATATATAAATTTTTGTCTGAACAGTCTGACCTGTCTGACCGACCTGATTAGCATAAGAAATCCAGCCAGCATCGACAGCTGCACGACTAGCTCCCACAGCGCCTCCCAAACTTGCAGCGAATTTCCTTAAAAGTTTAAATCCTTCAGGTCCTTTCATGCCTCTTCCCCCTGAAATAATTATCTGAGCATCACCAAGATTAACAGCAGTTTCATCACTGTGAAAGATTTCAATTATTCTTTTAATTTTAATTGCGTCACTATCCTGGATATTTTCACGAATTATTTCACCGGATCTGCTTAAATCTGGTACGGGACATTTCATAACTCTAGGGCGAACTGTTGCCATCTGAGGACGATGATTTGAGGAGCGGATTGTTGCCATGATGTTTCCACCAAAAGCAGGTCTTGTCTGTAACAGATCTCCATTTACCGGATCTATTCCAAGTTCAGTACAATCAGCGGTTAAACCGCAGTTAGCTACAACTGCAACACGAGGTGCAAGTGCACGGCCTCTTGTAGTACCAGCATATAATACAGTTTCTGGTTTATATTTATCTATAAGTCTTAGCATCATTTTAGCTTCTATTTCATCCATAAACCCTGAAAGTCTTATATCATCAACAATAATTACCTTATCTGCTCCAAATGCAAATAACAAATCCGACTTCTCTTCAACATTAGAGCCCATTACAACAACCCAAACCTGAGAAGATTTTGCATCTGCCAAAGATCTCGCTGCTCCAATAAGCTCATGAGTAACAGGCTGAATCTTCCCGGAAAGAAGCTCGGCTACAACCCATACATTGGAGTAGTTTGACTTATCAATATTATTAGAAATTATCATTTCCTTTTCCTCCAATCACAATATACTACGAAGCCTAAGTTCTCGTACAAGTTGCTTTGCACAATCGTTTGGTGAGCCTTTAATTATTTTTGTAACAGTATTTCTTGGCGGTGGTGCCCCAGTTTTTACAACTCTTGTTGGTGAACCATCCAAGCCTATTTTTTCTATATCCGCCCCTATATCTAAAGGTCCCCAAACTGGTATTTCAATTTTTTGAGAAGCAAGGCGTCCTTTAAGAGTAGGAATACGTGGTGTGTTTATGTCCTTTACTACAGTTAAAACTGCAGGAAAATCTAATTCACAAATATCATATCCATCTTCGTGCATTCTTTTAACATTTATACTTTTAGTATTTGCTTCTTCAATTTCCATAACATAAGTTGCCTGAAGCCAGTCAAGATGAGCTGCAATTCCAGGGCCTATCTGGGCGGTATCTCCATCAATTGCTTGTTTGCCACAAATGACTAAATCCACATCACCTATTTTTTTAATAGCTTTTGCAAGAGTGTAACTTGTTGCCCATGTATCAGAACCACCAAATGCTCTATCACTTAATAGGATTGCCCTGTCAGCACCAACAGATATTGCTTCACGTAAACTAAGCAATGCTTTTTCAGGTCCCATTGATAGAACAACTACCTCTCCGCCGAATTTATCTCGGAGCTGCACGCCTTCTTCTACAGCATAAGTATCAAAAGGATTCATAATTGCTTTTAGACCTTCACGTATAATTCTTTTTGTCACTGGATCTATTTTTGCTTCACTTGTTGCTGGAACCTGCTTTATACAAACTACGATTTTCATAAAGTCCTCCTTGCATAATGTAATTACAATATCTCTTCAATAGATATTCTAAATATATTTTTATTTGAAAATTAGACCCATATATCTTTTAATAGATGATATTGTGTCTTAAATCCCAGAATCGATAAGTAAACGCCACATGCAGGGTAAATTTTATGAAGCATCTTTAATGTTTCAATAGGATCAAACTGAGTATCTTCTGGAATCTCATATCCAACTGCATCTGAAAGAAGGTAAAGTCGTTTACTCATCCACGCTTCAACAATAACATGCACATCTGGATATTTCTCCAAAAGTTCATCAACAATATTATTCTTTTCAATAATTGGCTGAGTTACTATAAATGATGCGCCTGCGTTAAATTTTCTTTGCAACTTATCAAACTCATGTTCTGGCGGTTCATAAGGGTTAAAAGCCACTCCTAAAGTGAAAGTATCTGGATATTCATCTTTTATATATTTCAATAATTCAACAGAAGTAACCGACTCTACTCCTTTAGCTCCTATATCTGAAGGTTGAAGTTTTGGTAAACGTTCTGATCCGTCACCACTTATAATTAATAGATATTTAATTCCTATAGATTTACACGCATCTAAAATATTGTTTAAATTCTCCTTGGTATGAAATGTATTTAGGTGAATCATTACTTGTTCAGGATATACAGTAAGTCCTAGCTCTTCTATAATTTCCGTACCCTGAAACGCGAGATAACCCATTGGGTTATCTGTAATACAGACACAATAACCGCTTTCGATTACCCTATTGTATTTTTGGCCAAAAACCTCAAGATCAGCTTCTAATTTTTCGGAGTCTTGTTTCGGTGAAAGTATCTCAACGTGGTATACCTTGTTTTTAATATGATCTTGCATTCGTTATCACCTGCTTTTCCATATAGTGGTTTCTATGTGTAAGAATAGATTGAAACCTTTCCTACATATAAATTGAAACCCTTAAAATGATTATATGATATTAAAAAATTTTATTCAATAACTATACCAAACACCACAATAGAATACTAAAAAAGACAGTAATCTTATAATTCGCACAAGGCACGTAAAAAATCTCTAGATTTTAAAGATTTTTTCTACGTGCCTATTTAATAGCAACAAAAGGTGTTAATATTTTTTTATGTAACTGTTCAAAATTTGCTGTTTTTATGACTTTCTTGCTTTCTTTTGTTTTCTTCTTGATTTTTAATTATTGTTAAATTACAATGAAGCTAGGTAATACGTATTTCGTGTAAATACAAATATATAGGGGGTCCAAGAATGATTATTATCGGAGAAAAGATTAACAGTACTCTTAAATCTATACGGCCTGCAATGGAGAATTATGATGTGGTAGCTATTCAAGACCTTGCGAAAAAGCAGTATGAGGCTGGTGCAACATTCATAGATGTAAATGCAGGTATGTTTTATAACGATGAGCCCCAGAGATTAGAATGGCTTGTTAAAACAATTCAAGAAGTTATAGATGCACCCTTTGCTATTGATTCACCAAGTCCAAAGGCACTTGAGGCAGCTCTTAAGGTAAATAAAAACCGAAAGCCAATAATTAACTCAATCACATGTGAGAAAGAAAGATATAATGCTGTGCTTCCATTAATAAAGGAATATAATACAGGCGTTATTGCTCTTTGCATGGATGATACTGGAATGCCAGAAACCTCTGCAGATAGAGTTTTCATAGCAGAAAGACTTATAGATAGTCTTACAAAAGAAGGCGTGAATATAAGTGATATATACATTGACCCTATGATTAAACCTATCGGTACTGATTCACTTAACGGAATAGTTGCTATTGAAACTATTCGTCAAGTTAAAACAAAATATCCAGAGGTTCACATTGCATGTGGACTAAGTAATATATCTTTCGGTATCCCTAACAGAAAGCTTATGAACCAGACATTTCTAGTAGCTGCTATGTGTGCTGGTATGGACGGCGCAATTTTAGATCCACTAGATAAGAAGCTTATGTCCTTCCTTTACGCTACAGAGGCCCTTTTAGGTAAGGATGAATATTGTATTGAATATATTACAAAATTCAGAGAAGGTTATTTCGAATAAAATAAGTAATGTTGTACCCCCTAAGTAAAAGAGATTGTAGCTTTGCTTATGGGGTATAACTTTCACAAGGAATATACACTATAAAAGCCACTTCATAATGCTTTCTTCTCTTTCCTTAATATCGTCATGTTTCCCATGTAACAACAACCTCTGGGTACTTCCAGTAAATAGATGAAGTGTAGCGTTGGCCGTTTGCTGGTTGCTGCCTAACCCATTGTAAAAGCTACAAGCATTGCGGACAGTTTTTACTTGCTATTTATTCATTCTTCAAATTGGCAATAATTACAATTTACTATATAATAGAATCATTCCATACTGAATGGTTCTATTTGGGATGATATTGACTATCAACTAGAGGATAAAGAATTCTACATATTTGTAAAGATAATATGAATATTGAGGCTAAGAAAAGAAGTGTTTTTGCAAGTGTCATGAACCTGGGGCCATCGGAGCAAAGAAAAGAAAACCCTGGTCAGATCTTTTCTTTAATACCAGTTTCAATAATAATTTAATCAAAGAGGCTGCAGGCAATTATGCTTTGCCGCTAGAAATGTTACGACTTTCTCCTTCAGCTGCAAACAAGCAGCCTTGGAAAGTATTAAAAAGCAATAACCACTATGACTTTTATCTAAATCATACTATGAAACATGCTGAGGACGGCTACGATATTCAAATGGTAGATATGGGGATTGCCATGTGCCACTTTGAACTTACTTTAAGAGAATTAGGCTTAGAGGGGCATTGGGAAAAGCGCGATTTGGCCTCAACGTCGAGTCTTGAATATGTAATGAGTTGGATGGGAGTCTGACCTCATTGTAAAAACTGAAAGCATGGCGGACAGTTTTTACCTGATAACTACCTGGTATGCCTAGAACTATCCTTGCTGAGCAGATAAGTGATATACTGATTTAAACTAATACCTTCACTTTGTGCTTGTTCTACTAAGTCTTTATGAAGGCTTTTTGGTGTTCTTAAAATTATTCTTCCGCTGTATATATCTAGCATAGAATTCGGCATTGGAACTACTTGTAATTTTTCATAAGCAGTTTGAATCCATGCTTTCTTAGCATCCTCTCCATTTACCAAAGTTTCATCTATAGTTTCACCATCACTAACACACCCTAATAAGTCAGAGTATGTTATCATAAAACCTCCTCCATTTTCTTCAGCAATAGTTTCTATTTTGAATGGATATTTTAGTAAAAGATAATATCCTAATCCTTTTATCTCCATACGTTCAACTCCTGATAATTAACAACCAAAGCTTCTAATAATTTGATAGCCCTTTAAATATAAATAATTTTCACATAAGGTCTTTTGAAAGGTACTGTTAGTATTTTATCTTCAAGAATATAAGTAAAATGACTTGATCCTTCATTAGGTTACCTACTTACAAAACCTACATCCTTGAGTAGTTTATCAAGTTCTTCAAATTTATATGTGACATTACAGGTAGTGTCAATAAAGCGAATGAGTTTTTTATAGATACCGCTAAACAGAACTTTCGCATACAGAAAACTGTCGAAATTAAATTCAGCAGTTTTTATCAATGGCTATCACCAAGTTTCTTTGTTCCCTATTTATCTTTCTCTTCGAACCTTTCTCCTGGCAGTACACGCCTTCGTTCCTTTTAGTTCTTAAAATATATACCCATAACCTCTAGGACAACTGTGAACCAATAGGTATTAAACCTACCCTCAGAGGGTGCTTCAAATAAATTAGCAATTACTTCACAAGGAATGATCTATTTTCATAATATGGTACTGTTGATAAATTGATATGGAGAGCTTGAATGGAGTATTATGTTAAGATAGGTGATACCCTTTATCTTTTAGCTAAAAGATTTAACACTACTATTTATGGGATTATTAAAAGGAATAATTTAAATTCCTACCTATTATATCCTGGGCAAAAACTTATAATACCTATTACCACTTTACCTAAGGGGATTTATGGATTAGGTAGCAGAGGGGATAAGGTTAGAATAATTCAGCAAATATTAATTAATATGGGCTATACTTTAAAATCTAATGGAATATATGGTCCATACACAGAAACTACAATCATAAACATTCAAAAAAAATACCCAGATTTACTAATAGCTGATGGTTTATATGAACCCAAAACAAAACTGTTACTTCAAAATTTATATAACAGTGGTTACCATATAGTTCAAGAGCCTTCGTCGCTGTTAGTAGTGGTTAATAAAAACCGTGTACTACTCCCAACATATACACCTAATAATTTAGTAATACCAAATATTCCAGCTGCTCCAGAGGTTATGTTAAGAGCTGATGCTGCAAAAGCATTAGAAGAATTGTTTGCGAAAGCAAAACTTGATAATATATTCCTTTACGGAGTATCTGGTTATCGCTCTTATGATCGACAAGTTTCAATTTTTACTGCCAATGTAAAGCGTCACCCAAATGCAAACTTTACAAGCGCACGTCCAGGTGAAAGTGAGCATCAAACGGGCCTTGCAATTGATGTATCAAGCCCATCAGTAGGATACAGGCTTTCAAAGGCATTTGCAGATACGCCAGAGGGGAAATGGCTTCAAGAAAATGCTTCTGAATTTGGATTTATAATTCGCTTTTCAAAGGGTAAGGAGGCAATAACAGGATATGATTATGAACCATGGCATATTAGATATGTCGGTAAATATGCAGCACAAAAAATAGCAGCACAGAAGAGTACACTTGAAGAGTATTTGGGGGTCAGAACCCCCTCAAAACAACGAAAGTTGCTCTCTACTTATATTGAAATCCGTGAGTTCTAAAGTCTCCTCGCTGCCAGACTTAAAGGAAACATTTTCTTTATTTCTAAACTTGTCTTCCACAACTTTAGCAACATAGATTTTATCAAATTTATTGTAGACTGAGCTTCCGCCGATGCCGGAAAAGCAAAGCAACTGAATGTTATATTTTTCTGCTATTTGAAACATTGGCTCTAGTAGATGCTCAGCATTTGTTTTTGCAAAGGGATTATCCATGATTAGAATCTTCTTTTCTTCTTTATTATCTATATCCGTTTCTCTTTTTCTCATGTAAGACATTAAGCTGGAGAGCAATATGAACATGGATACAAACTTTTCTCCGCCGGAATTATGAGAAAGTGCTTCCTTCCAGCTTTTTCTTACCAAGCCTGACTTCTCAATCTTTTTGATGTCTACTCTTATTCTATTTATATTTCCGATTAGCTTACTTAATAATTCTGCACTTTGAATGTCACCTTCTAGGAGACCTTGATAATCCTCTTCCATAGAACTATAAAAACCCACCTTAGCTTTTATGTACTCCCTTAGTGCTTCTTCCTCTTTTTCTTCTGGAATAACTATTTCCAGTAATTTTTGCGTCTTTCCCAAATGCTTTATACTGGATTTCTTATCTATAGTTTTAAGCTCTTGAAGTACATGATTTGCGTATCTTAATATTTCATTTATGACAATCTCTTCTTCAGCTTTGATATGGCTAAGTTCCACCTCAATAGTTCTAACTTTACGGTCCACTACCTCAAGAAGAGATTCTATATCACTGCTACTTTGTATTTTTCTTTCTTTATTAAGATAGTCAAATAGTCGTTCCTTGATAAACCGATTTTTATCCCTATAATTATCATGAATAGTATTAATCACTTTTGTAATTTTACTCTCAATAGTATAAACTTCCCTACGCATTGCTTCATATTGACTAATATTTTCATTGATAGCTTTTATCGCTAAATCCAAATTGCTAAAATCAAAGTTTACCTCAAATTCATCTTTCGAGTAGCTTTTATAGTTTTCTAGCCTTAATTTCAAAGCTTTTAGTTTATCAATTTCAACGATATATTCCTTTATTATTTTATCATTTTCACTAAGATCCTCTTTTATTTTCTTCTCTCTTGCTTTAAAGTTTGAGTCCTTTATAGCTTCCTTTTCTATAGCAGCATCAAACCCCAGCTTTTCAATTTCCTTAA
Source organism: Clostridiaceae bacterium (assembly GCA_036507955.1). GTDB lineage: Bacteria > Bacillota > Clostridia > Clostridiales > Clostridiaceae > DATCIH01. The sequence goes on from DATCIH010000144.1 coordinate 25,494, forward strand.
GGGAAGAATTTTTTCTATAGATTATTAGATCTAGTTGCTTATCTACCCTAGTCATTTCATCTTTTATTTCTTTAGTTATCTTTTCTAGGCTTTTTATATTATCCTTTAATTCCTCTAAATGCTCCTCTGAAAAGCTGATCTCTTTATACTCCTGTAATAAAGCGCCATCCTTAACTATTCTACCAAGTCTATCCTGAACACGTCTTAAGTTTTCCTTATACTTCTTTTCATCCACTTTATCCCTTTTAAGATCATCTCCTAGCTGTTTTTCACAGGCTAGAAGCTTAGCTTCTATTAAGTTCTTGTCCTCACCTAATAGAGCCCCCTCCAGAATATTTCTGTAAGCTTCAAATTTAGAGGTGCTTTCTTTAATTAATCCCTTAAGCTCATGAAAATTAATAGTTAAAGCATATAAGGTAGCATTTAACTCCTTTTGTTCCTCTGTAAGCTTTAACTCCCTTTTCTTTAATTCTTCCATAGCTTTTTTTAGCTTCAATAGAGAGTTGTTATATCTTTTGTACTCTTCATGAGCTAGTAGAAATTCAGTAAACTTATCCTGTTGCTCAATTAATTCTAAATGGAGCCCCTCAAGCTCATGAAGCTCTTTTCTATTGCTCTCTCTACTCTCCTCATTATGATAGGCAGCTTCTTTTAAGTTTGCTAAAGAGGTTTCTAATACTTTTATAAAGTCTTCAATACTATGAAGTTCTCCTTGAAGAGCTTCAGCTTCATCACCCTTATAGGGATAAGAGGCTAGAATTACTGCATATTCTTTATTTCTATCCATAGCGCTCTCTAGCTTTTTAATCTCTTCTTTTAAATTATGAGCTTCTAGTCTCAAATCATTTATTAGCTCAATTCTTTTCTCCTCATCAATTAAAAGGTAATTAAAAGCAATAAGAAAATCTTGATTTTCAAAGGTTAAAATATCATTATTTTTGCTATTTACAAGACCTCTGCTCAAATCACTCTTGTTAATTATAGGTATAGGTATAGAGGTATAAACGTCTAGGCTTTCACTTTTAAGAAGGTCAATATCTTTCCTACTAAGTAAAATCCCATAAGGGAAAAAGGGATTGCTACTAACTAAGCTTTCTTTTTCTTCCTTACTTCCCTTGTAGTTTTGAAGAAAGTTAAGGGCATATTCAAAGCTAATACCTTTATTTTCAAAGCTCTCAACCACTTCCTTTGGAAGCTGAATTAAGCCTGTTTCATACCTATTTATAGTTTCAACTATTTCTCTTAATTTATCTGCTTCCTTAACTAAAGTCTCCTGCAATTTGCTATTATCACTTTGGAGAATTTCTCTTAGCTTTTCTCTAAAAAGTGCAACCTTTATAGGCAGATTTTTAACAGTCAATATTTCAACAATCTTAGCAGTTGCTTTATTAAAAATCTCCAAATCTTTTCTCTTTTTAGTCAAGGTTATATTATGCTCATTTGTTTCAATGCCAGTGGTTTCAAGTTTTACCCTTATATTTTCTCTTTCAGAAATAAGCCCATGAGCATCCGCTTTGAGCTTTTCCCTTTTAGTTATATTTGAATTAATTTTAGTATCTATATTTGACCTATGCTCTACTAAATCCTTTGCATTATATTCCTCTAAAATAGGATTCATAAGGAAATTAAAATCTTTATATTTCTTAATATATTTTCTTTCCAAGCCATCAAAGTTGTTTATCTTGTTTTTTGCCGCCTCTTCTAAGCTTATATTCCTTCTTGCTTCCACTTTGGAAGACTCCTGCTCTTTTTCATTACTAATAAGGCCAGCCTTAAGGCTTTCCTCCTGTTTTGAAAGCTGTGCCTCTTTTCCCTTATGCTCCAATAATTCCTCTTCGTAGATCTTTCGTAAAGTAAATTTATAGTTTTTAATATTTAGTGCAATTTCAGAATCTTCCTTTTCATAGTTTGCAATTCTTTCTCGTACCTCAGCTAAATTACCCTGAACTAAAGCGAGATCTTCATAGGCTTCTGCACTTTCCTCTATATACTTTTCTTTTACAAAAGCTTTAAGCTTACCATCCTTAGCGATCCATGTTTCACTTATCTCTTTAAGTTTTTCTTCTGCAAGCTTTTCTTCAGCTTCAAATTTATAATAGCTTAAAGAATGTTCCTGATAGGAGATATTTTTAAGTTCCTCTTTCAGCTCAATTATAAACTCCTCGCATTGGAGCTTCTCCCTGCATTTTTTTGCAAACTCCTCATCAGAGAGCATGCTAATACTGGAAAGCCAGCTATAAGCTTTACTCCTTATTTCTTCCTTTTCAGTTCCCTCCTTAAGTAGTTCTGTAACAGAGGTCATATCACTGGTAAAGGCTTTGAGTAAATCTACCTCATTAAAGGCTTCCTTACTCTCTTTATAGCTTTCGATATACTTACCTAAGTTATTTCGAATAGAGGTCATTATATTTTTCTCTCCATTTATTTTGCTTTCAATAAGTGGGATTATTACATTTCTAAGGAGAGCTTCATCTGTTTTATGCTTGTCATATAAATTAGAAAGGCCAGATTCATCATTGTTAATGCTTCTTATGATATCCTCCCACTCTTTATAATCTATTTTATAGGTTTTTAAGTCTTCAAAATATTCATTTTTCTTACTGCTGTCATTGAAATTATAATATTTAAAGTTTACCCTGCCGCTCTTATACTTTTTAATTTTATCCTCTGCCTCTGAAAACTTTAATATTCTTTTCCCCTCTACAAAGGGGATATTGATTATGTCAAATTCATTAGGCCTATTGTACTTATTTATAAAGGCCAATATTCGAACTTTATTTTTTTCCTCTTCAGTGTTTTCTTTTTTTATTACCATACCCACTAGCAGCTTTTCCCCATTATCCAGTAGCACCTCGTGGATTATATAGGTAGGGGAACTACCCGTAAAGTAGTCCTCAAATCTTCTGCCGGCTAGGTCCCTTTTATTTCTAATAAAGGGTTGCAAAAAGAATTGGATAAGCACAGTCTTTCCAATACCATTATCCATAGAGAAAAGAGTATCCTTCCCCTGTCCATAATCAAATATTTCGTTGTAAATACTTCTCTTACCATCATTATAATTTAAGTTTATTATTCTTGATTTGCACAATTTAGGCATCTGAAGATTCCTCCATATACTTTTCATTAAATACTCTATTAATATCCTCTAGTCTCTCATAATTTAGAAAGTAGTTTGAGGCCAAACGGTTAAACTTAACTGTTGGTATTATAACCGTCTCATCTTGTATATTAATAAGATTTTCCTTTTTTAAAAAGGTCATAACCTGACTTATATACCAGCGCCTTGTTCTGTAATCCTCAGAATCATCTTCATTTACTAGGGTAAACCAATATTTAGCGATATCCGTTATTGCAAGACTTGTTTCATCGTCTACAGACTTATCTTCGCTTTTGGCGAAAAGCTCTAAGCGCTCTGTTATTTTCTCATCTAATTCACCTAATTGAATCAAGTCTCTTATCTTAACATTTGTGCCCTTACCACTATAAAATTCACAGGTTAATTGTATCAATATATACATAGCCAAAAATAAATCAATATTTTTGGTATCACCTCTTGGAAATATTTCCCTTTTAAGCTCATACCGTTTAAAACCAAGAAATTCATTGTCCACATTAGGAATAAAATATATAGTATCATCATACTTTTTAATGCTAACTTTGCTCTCTTCCTGGAAAGCTTCTATTATTTCTCTTATCTCCATATCACTGAAGGATTGGAAGAGTTCATTATCCTCCTGTGCTGTTAATTCCCCCTGCTGCAAAAGATAATTATAAAGCCTCATAGCTTTTCTTATAGCTTCTAATGTATACATAATTTATTTACTCCATTTCCATAATAATATTTGGACAATTTAGGGTTTCTATAGTCATAAATTCTTCAGGTGGTTTCTCAGCTTTTTCTTTAATTGTGATTTTTCTTCCATCACTACACTTGTTAAAGCTCAGCCTTCCAATGCCCACCATTTGATAGTTCTCTAGGATTTCCTCTACAAGGAGTTTTCTAAGATCAAATTCTATTTCTTCGTTTTCATAAGCATCATCTTGTTGCTTAATCATGGCCACTACATCAATGTTCCCTATTCTTAAAAGCTCTATAAAGACCTCAGAAAGTTTTCTAATACTTGGTACAAGCTTCATATATTCTTCTATACTAATGTCCTTATAAAAGTCCATTACCGCAATTAAGTCTGTGTTTCGATGACCTGCTAGGTAAGCTAAAAGGGAAGAAATAATGCCTTTGTACTCTTCTCTGTTTTTTTGTTTTTCAAGAAGCTCTCTATCCTCATCCAAGATAGTGTCAATTAATACATCTTCTTCCTCTTCCTCTTTGGAATATAGCTTTTGCTCATTAAACATAAAGTTTACATTAAACCTCTTTTTAATGTTGGTCTTGAAAAGAGGATTAAACAATTTAAATAGGTTACCTAAAATTGAAGCATCCTTCTCAATAGGTTTGAGTAAATCCTCCTTTATGTTTATACGTTTATTGCTGTAATAATAACTGGCTTCTTCAAGAGCCTTCTTATATTCCTCCTTAAAGAGAAAATGCCTAGATATTAAGTCGCCAGCCTTATAGGAAATAGCAATTAAAAGTTCTTTAATCCTTCCAAGCTGTTTTAAAGAGTCATAATTGTCCTTACTTATCTCACCCTCTGATTTACTAAGCCTTTCTTCCTCTATGATAATAATACCTTTAAGTTCATCGAACTTTTTATTCTGCTCATTTAGCACATCTATATTCTTTAGAAAATTCTCTTCGAAGGCACTTTGCTCAATGGAAAATATATTTTCTCTAGTTCTATAGATAAAATTATTTATAATATTAATCTGGGCAGTTATAAGATTGTTTAAATTTTCAACAGCCATAAGCCCTTGGGAGAAATTCTTCTTTTTTAAGCTAAGCTCCAAAATCATTTGGTTTACATCGATTTGAGTTCTCTCATCAACCTCTAGTGCCCCAAGTATAAGCCTATAACCCTCTTGTGTTAGCGAAAAGGTACTCTTATTACTATCAAGTTTTGAATTTTTCTGCTGAAGTAAATGGTAATCAAAAATCTTTTCCTCACCAGAGGTATAATCTATAGTTGTAAATATAAAGGGCTTACCATCATTTCTTAATATTTTATATACAATATAGTGAACTAAGTTATATACCTCTTCCTCACTAAGGCTTGGGTTATAATACTTTGTTATAAGCTCTTCTAAAAAAACAGTCATATTATCCAAGGTGCATTCCTCATCCTTTAAGGACTTATCCAGCACAAAGCACATTAAGCTGTAAACCAGGTTTATAAACTCAAAGCTATTAAAAATATTTTTAAACATAGTTGAGGTAGAAACCTTATAATCTATTAAAAAGGAATAAGAAAGCTTCTCCATTCGCTTATGAAAATTATTTAAAAAATCATACATGCTTTACATCCTCTCTTAGAACACTATAATTTACAATTTCCTGTGGTATATAAAGTCCAAGCTCCATGAGTTCTACTATTTTTTCATCATAAGGGGTTATTTCCACAAGAAAAACCTTATCAATATTTTTATTTTGTTTTTCCTTATACTGCTGCAATTTCTTACCCTTGGCCAATTTAAGCATTGTAGCATAAGCATTTATAAAAAGCTCTATATTTAACATTTTTGAATGCCGCCTTTTAAGCCTTTCATATATAGAAATACCCTCATAGTCAATATCTCCCCAATATAATACTAGTATTGGCTCTAGAAGATAAGCTTCTACGGTATACTCATATTCTTCAAGAGATTTCTCTATACTTTTCCCATTACCATAAATAATGGTATCCAGCCTTTCTCCAAGGAACTCCCGTTGCCCCTCAAGCATAAGCTTTCTCATAGTGTACCAGGTATCTTTGTTTTCAATTATTAGCACCTTTTGATTCTTTTCCTTATTGCAGGAAAAATATACAAATGGCTCAGGAGTAGTATAAATATTTAAAGCCTTTAAAGAAAGGCCTAAATTCCTTAATATACTTTGACCATTACCATCTTTTAAAAACTTCTCTTTTCCCCATATCTGAAAGCTTCTTTCATTAATAGACATTGGTCTAGATAGCTCTCCTTTGTAATTTCTGAAATAATCTGAAAGCCTATCTATATGGTTTTTATCCCCTTCATACTTTTTAAGGTTATTTAAATAAAACTCCCTATTAAATTCTATGGGAAAGCTGTAATTTATATCTTCTTCAAGGGAAGCTGAAACTTCTTCCTGTGGCTTCACCCTATACTTATTATAAAGGGAGGGCCTCATTCCATTTGACTTGCTGCTTTTAACCTCAAATAATACACCCTCAGCTACTAATGCTCCAATCAATTCCACCAACATCAAATAGCTATCGATTTTAAAATATTCTTGTATTTCAGTTATGCTTAATAGTTTCTTCTCTAAATCATATACAGTTTTCATTATGATAACCCCGTTTATCTCCATTTATTGTCTTAATTATACATTTTCCTTACAGGTATTGCAATTTGATTCAAAGGGGTCAGGTCCGTAACCAATTTGTGTCAACACTGTTGACACAAATTCACTGTCTTTATATGTTTCATAAAACTGCTTCATTCTATAGAGTCCTCGGCGATTGAATTAATTTTGTAATTATTTAAGTAATAGCATATCCCAAGGGTCAGACCATGTACATAGTTTGTAAACAAAGCGATCAGAAAAACCTCCCTGCAGTAAAAAACACTGCATGAGAGGTTTAGTTAATCTTTTTAATGTTCACCTTTTGTTTCAATTAATTTCCTCAATTCGTTATATAGCTTCAATTTTTGGGTCATAAAAACCTTTAAACATAATTTTAACCTCCTTATCAACATCATCCTTAAGTTCATACTTATTTAGTAAATAAGATTTTAGTACCTTAACTTTGAAATTAATTGGTAGTGCTTTAGGTATTTCAATCTCTAACGTTATCTCATTATCGATTCCTTTTTCCTTTTCTAGTATTATCAGATAAGGCTCTGGCAATTTTAACCTAAGTTTATTTTTATCTTTGAAATATACAAGCTTAGCAGCCCGCTCAAAACTATATCTAAACATCCTAATTAATATTTCCTCATCCATCTGAAGATATTTACTTTATTTACCAAAAGAGTACTTCAACAAAAAATTATACGTCAAATAGTTTAACATCTTTTAAGCATATGGTTAAGTCGTTAAAAATATTTACTTTCACCTCATCTTCAAAGGAATAAATAGTCTCCTTACTATTAAAACAGACTGTAATAGTTTTTTCAAAATAATTCACTATCCAATATTCCCTAACTCCTTTAGATAAATATAACTTCTTCTTTATGCTATTATCCATTTTTATGGAACTTGGGCTAACTATTTCACATATAAAATCTGGAATAGCCACAATACTATTACCTACAAGTTCAAATTTTTCATCACATATTACAAATAAATCTGGTACAACTGGTTTCTTTAAATCACTTATATTTACAGGTTGTTCGGGATTGTTCATACATAAATCCGTTTTATCTGGGAATAACTCACAGGTCTTACCTTCTAAATAATTTGCAAGCTTATTAAATATTTTTTTATATACCCTTCCATGGTTCGGATGAGGTGATGGGCTCATGTACTTGACATCATTCACCCATTCAACAGTGATGTTATCATCCTGATAATCAACCTTCGCCATTATTACACTTCCTTTCAAATTTATAGAGGTTCATTTATATTAACTTATTACTAAATCCATATCCTTTAAATAAGCTCCCCTAAAGGCCCTCCCATTTCAGTCTTAAAAATAAAAGTCATAGCTGAACCTGATACAAGCATAGGAGCTTAAAATTTATCTTCATTAAGTATTTCCTCTACAGGCATAGTTCTTTCATCAATATTAAACATAAAAAAAAATTACCTTTTGTCATTATTATACCATAATGGCTTTTTAAATAATCAAAAGCTCCTCAATAATTTAAAATTTTCTGATTTGTCTAACATTAGCAAGAAGAAACTGTTCCCAGTTTCTTCTATGGGGTCCATGGCCATCAACCTTATAATGCAATAATTTACCAAAAGACAGAAATAGATATTTTAGATCAAATTGGGATTATTTATTAATAACTGTTTCTTAATTATCAGCACAAATGGTAATTTAGACTAATATGAACGCAACCTT
>DATCIH010000145.1:0-4301 GCA_036507955.1 Clostridiaceae bacterium
GTACTTAAGGAATCAGGTGGTGACTTTGGATCTGTAACAGGAGGAACAAAAGTTGTCAGCGACTGGCTTAAAGTGGAAATAACAGTAACCCCTGGAGAATCATTTTTAGATAAAATGATTAAGCTCGTTGAAGGTGCTTCAAGGAAAAAGACGCCAAATGAAATTGCATTAAGTACGTTACTCGTAGCTTTAACACTAATATTTCTAATTGTTATAGTAACTTTATATCCTATGGCTACTTACTCTAAAGTTACTATACAGGTATCTACTCTTATTGCATTGCTTGTTTGCCTTATTCCTACAACTATTGGAGGACTTCTATCAGCAATTGGAATAGCTGGAATGGATAGAGTAACAAGATTTAATGTGATTGCAATGTCTGGTAAAGCAGTCGAGGCTTGTGGCGATGTAGATACAATGATTCTTGATAAAACTGGAACAATTACTTATGGTAATAGACTTGCAGCTGAATTTATACCTGTAGGAAAGCATACGTTAGAAGACCTTAGGACGCAAGCTTTAATTTCATCAATAAAAGATACAACTCCAGAAGGTAAGTCAGTTATTGAGCTTGCAAAAAAACAAGGAGTATCTATTAATGAAGTCGATTATAATGATGCTGAGTTTATAGAGTTTACAGCTCAGACAAGAATGAGTGGTATGGATTTAGCAAATGGAGTTAAGATTAGAAAGGGTGCATCAGATTCTATAATTAAATATGTAGAGGCAATGGATGGAAAAGCTCCTACAGATTTAGAAGCTGCCGTAATAAGAGTTGCCAAAGCCGGTGGTACACCACTTACTGTATGTGTAGGCAATGAAATATTCGGTGTTATTTACTTAAAGGACACTGTAAAGCCTGGCCTTACAGCAAGGTTCGCAAGACTTCGAGAAATGGGAATTAAAACTATTATGTGTACTGGAGATAATCCTCTTACTGCAGCAACTATAGCAAGGGAAGCTGGTGTCGATGATTTTGTAGCAGAATGTAAGCCTGAGGATAAAATTGCTGTAATTAAAAAGGAACAGAATTTAGGTAAGCTTGTGGCAATGACTGGTGATGGAACAAATGATGCACCAGCCCTAGCTATGGCAGATGTAGGTATTGCAATGAACAGTGGAACTACAGCAGCAAAAGAAGCTGCAAATATGGTAGATCTTGATTCAGATCCCACAAAAATATTAGAGGTTGTAGAAATTGGTAAACAACTGCTTATAACAAGAGGCGCGTTAACTACTTTTAGTATAGCAAACGACGTAGCAAAATATTTCGCTATTATCCCTGCTATGTTCGCAGTTGGTATACCAAGAATGAATGTACTTAATGTTATGAGGTTATCAACACCTCACAGTGCCATACTTTCAGCTTTGATATTTAACGCTATAATAATTCCAGCATTAATTCCTATCGCAATGAAGGGTGTAAAATATACACCAATGAAATCAGAAGATTTGCTTCGTCGAAACCTTTTGATTTATGGTTTAGGTGGACTTATTGCTCCATTTATAGGGATTAAAATATTAGATTTAGCAGTTACACCATTACTTAGAATTCTAAACCTAGGTTAATCTTAGGCTTTATATGAGGAGAGATAGAAATGAAAGAGATGTTAAAGAAATCAGTATTATTAAGTGTGGTTATGCTCGCTTTATGTGGTTTAATATATCCTCTTGCTATGACTGGAATAAGTCAAGTGTTATTCAATAAAAAGGCTAATGGAAGTATGGTTAGCCTTAATGGGAAAGAGGTTGGTTCGCAGCTCATAGGGCAGAGCTTTACTGATAAAAGGTTTTTTCGTGGAAGAGTTTCAAGTTCTAATTATAATACCTACACAAAAGCAGATATAAAACCTGATAGTAAAGGTAATATTGCCTATGCTGGGGTAACTTCTGGTTCTGCGAATCTTGGTCCATCAAACCCTGCATTAATGGCTAGAGTAAAACAAGATATGGCTGATTTTTTAAAAAGTCATCCTGGTTTAAAAGCTGGAGATATACCTGCTGATTTACTAACAAGTTCTGCTTCAGGGCTTGATCCTAACATTAGTCCAAAGTCAGCCGCAATACAGATATCAGCTGTTTCAAAATGGACTAATATTAGTTCAAGTGATTTAACTAATATTATAACAAAAAACACAGAAGGAAAAACCTTAGGTATTTTTGGGGAGCCAAGAGTAAATGTATTAAAAGTTAATCTTGAGATAGCAAATATATTAAAAAGTAAAGGTAAACTTTAATAAAACAAATTTTCGTTATATAATGTATAAGATGGTATTAAAAATATTTAGAAAGCCAGGCTGAAGAACTAAACAGTCTGGCTTTATTACTATAGTTGTTTTAGAGCAATATTAAATTTAAGTAAACAACGAAATTAATGAGGTAGGTGGATATTATGAAGAAAGTTTTGGTGGTAGATGACACCAAAAATATAAGAATGTTGTTAACTACATGCCTTGAATTAAAGGGTTATGAGGTTCTTATTGCAGGGGATGGTAAGTCGGCTATAGATATAACGCAGAAAGAAAAAGATAATATAGATATAATTTTTTTAGATATTAGAATGCCAGAAATGAATGGAACTGAGGTTTTAAAGATAATTCGCAATATGGGAGTTAGATGTCCTGTTATTATAATGACTGCCTATGCCACAGTGAAAAATGCGGTTGATTGTACAAGGCTTGGAGCTGTAGCATACCTTCAGAAACCATTTTCTCCGGGTAAAGTTAGTTCTATGTTAGATGAGATACTTACCTCTAAGGAAAACCGTGTTGAAAATTCAGAGTATTTAGAGGAAGAGAACATTTTAATTTTAAAATCAAAAAAATTCCTTGAGGATGGAAAATTCGAAGAAGCTCATAATACTTTAAAAACAGTATTAGCAATAAACCCTTATAATAAAGAAATCTATTATTTAATAGGTGAGACAAATAAGAACATGAAAAAATTTACAAAGGCCAAGCTATTCAATGCTATTTATGAACTATTTAATGATTCACGTAAATAAATAGCTTATAATTAATTATGATAATGACTCTATTTATACCGAAAATATATTTAGGATGTGATAGTAAATGGAAGATTACGAAAAAGGTGCAAAAGGGAAATTAAAAATATATATTGGAGCAGCTCCAGGTGTAGGTAAAAGTTATCAAATGCTTCATGATGCTAACGATATGAAAAAAAGCAACAAAGACATTATTATAGGACTTATAGAAACTTATAGAAGAAAGGGAACTGACGAACAAATAGGGAACTTAGAAATTCTTCCTTTAAAAGAAATAAATTATAAAGGTATTATATTAAAAGAACTTGATTTGGAGGGAGTAATAAAAAGGGCACCAGAATTTGTTGTAATAGATGAATTAGCGCATACCAATGTGCCTACATCTAAAAATAAAAAGCGTTTCGAAGATGTTTTAGAAATATTAGATAAGGGTATAAATGTAATGACGGCAGTTAATATTCAACACTTAGAAAGCCTAAATGATCATGTTAGTAGAATGACTGGAATTAAGGTTAAAGAAACGGTGCCAGATAAAATTATTGACATTGCTGATGAAATTGAAGTTATTGATGTATCCCCTTATTCACTTCGCGAGAGAATAAAGGGTGGAAAGGTCTATTCTCAAGATAAGATTGAGGATGCCCTACATAATTTTTTTAGAATAGGTAATTTGAATGCATTAAGAGAGCTTACTTTAAGAGAAGTCGCAAATGAAGTAGATGAAAGACTTGTAATATACAAGAATAAAAAGAAGGTAGCGGGATTAATAGGAGCACAGGAAAAAATTTTAGTATGTGTTAATCTTAAGTTTAATGCAGAATATTTAATAAGGAGAGGTTATAGAACAGCAAAGATGTTAAAAGCAGAATTTTATGTGCTACATGCAAGTAAATCTTGTAATCATGGAAAAGAGGAGTCAAGGAAATTAGAAGAATTAAAAAAGCTATGTGGGAAGCTTGATGTAGAGCTTAAGGTGGATATATGTAAAGACCCTGTAAAGACTATTATTGGGTATGCAACAGATAAAAATATAACCCAGATAATAATGGGACCGTCTGCTAGAACTAGATTACATGAAATTTTAAGAGGATCTATAGTAAGGCGAATAATGAGAGATACAAAATATATTGACGTGCTTGTGGTTGCAGATCCTGTACATTAAAATATGATTAAAACATATGCTGAATTTAAGGTGGTGGTTTCTATTAAAACATTAAAAAGTAAAATAGTAACTGTTAATGTGTTTTTAGTTTTAGTTATAGTTATAATTGGATTTCTCTCAAGCTTTAATATATAC
>DATCIH010000146.1:0-3365 GCA_036507955.1 Clostridiaceae bacterium
AACAAATGATGCTCCAGCTTTAGCTATGGCGGATGTTGGTATTGCAATGAATAGTGGAACTACAGCAGCTAAAGAAGCTGCAAATATGGTAGATCTTGATTCAGATCCTACAAAAATATTAGAGGTTGTAGAAATTGGTAAGCAATTACTTATAACAAGAGGTGCGTTGACTACTTTTAGTATAGCAAATGATGTAGCAAAATATTTCGCTATTATTCCTGCTATGTTTGCAGTTGGTATACCAAGAATGAATGTGCTAAATATTATGGGACTATCAACGCCACATAGTGCAATACTATCAGCTTTGATATTCAATGCCATAATAATTCCAGCTTTAATTCCTATTGCGATGAAGGGTGTAAAATATACACCAATGAAGTCAGAAGCTTTGCTTCGTCGCAACCTTTTGATTTATGGGTTAGGTGGACTTATTGCTCCCTTTGTAGGAATTAAACTATTAGATTTAGCAGTTACACCATTACTTAGAATTCTAAACCTAGGTTAATCTTGGGTTTTATATGAGGAGAGATAGAAATGAAAGATATGTTAAAAAAATCAGTATTATTAAGTGTGGTTTTGCTCGCTTTATGTGGTTTAATATATCCTCTAGCTATGACTGGAATAAGTCAAGTGTTATTCAATAAAAAGGCTAATGGTAGCATGGTTAGCATTAATGGGAAAGAGGTTGGTTCGGAGCTCATCGGGCAGAGCTTTACTGATAAAAGATTCTTTCGTGGAAGAGTTTCAAGTTCTAATTATAACACCTACACAAAAGCGGATTTGAAACCAGATAGTAAAGGTAATGTTGCTTATGTTGGGGTAACTTCTGGATCTGCGAATCTTGGTCCATCAAATCCAGCATTAATGGCTAGAGTAAAAAAAGATATGAATGATTTTTTAAAAAATCATCCTGGTCTAAAAGCTCAAGATATACCTACTGATTTACTAACAAGTTCTGCTTCAGGCTTAGATCCTAATATTAGTCCAAAGTCGGCCAAAATACAGGTATCAGCTGTTTCAAAATGGACTAATATTAGTTCAAGTGATTTAACTAATATTATAACAAAAAACACAGAAGGAAGAACCTTAGGTATTTTTGGGGAGCCAAGAGTAAATGTATTAAAAGTTAATCTTGAGATAGCAAATATATTAAAAAGTAAAGGTAAACTTTAATAAAACAAATTTTTGTTATATAATGTGTGAGATGGTATTAAGAATATTTAGAAGTCAGGCTGAAGAATTAAACAGTCTGGCTTTATTACTATAGCTGTTTTAGTGAAGTCTTAAAGCTAGCTAAAAAATAAAATTAATGAGGTAGGTGGATATTATGAAAAAAGTTTTGGTGATAGATGACACCAAAAATATAAGAATGCTGTTAACCACATGCCTTGAATTAAAGGGTTATAAGGTTCTTACTGCAGGGGATGGTAAAACGGCTATAGATATAGTTCAAAAGGAAAAAGAGAATATAGATATAATTTTTTTAGATATTAGAATGCCAGAAATGAATGGCACTGAGGTTTTAAAGATAATTCGCGAAATGGGTGTTAAGTGTCCAGTTATTATTATGACTGCATATGCCTCGGTGAAAAATGCAGTTGATTGTACTAAACTTGGAGCTGTAGCTTACCTTCAGAAACCATTTTCACCTGATAGAGTTAGTTCTGTTTTAGATGAAATTTTCACTTCTAAAAAAAACTTTGATGAAAATTTAATACATCCAGATGAAGAGACTATTCTAATTATAAAATCAAAAAAATTGTTTGAGGATGGAAAATTTGAGCAGGCTCATAATACTTTAAAAACAGTATTGGCAATAAATCCTTATAATAAAGAAATTTATCACTTAATAAGTGAAACAAATAAAAAGATGAAAAAATTTGATGAGGCCAAATTATTTAACGATATTTATGAGCTATTCAATGATTCTCGAATTTAAATAGCATATAATTAACTATATTAATGATTATATTAATGGTGAAAATATATTTAGGAAGTGATAGCAAATGGAAGCTTACGAAAAAGGAGAAAAAGGGAAACTGAAAATATATATTGGAGCAGCTCCAGGTGTAGGTAAAAGTTATCAAATGCTCCATGATGCTAATGATATGAAAAAAAGCAACAGAGACATTATCATAGGACTTATAGAAACTTATAGAAGAAAGGGAACAGAAGAGCAAATAGGGAACTTAGAAATTCTTCCTTTAAGAGAAATAAACTATAAGGGCATTATATTAAAAGAACTTGATTTGGAGGGAGTAATAAAAAGGGCGCCAGAATTTGTTGTAATAGATGAATTAGCCCATACTAATGTGCCTACATCTAAAAATAAAAAGCGTTTTGAAGATGTTTTAGAAATATTAGATAACGGTATAAATGTAATGACGGCAGTTAATATTCAACACTTAGAAAGCCTAAATGATCATGTTAGTAGAATGACTGGAATTAAGGTTAAAGAAACGGTGCCAGATAAAATTATCGACATTGCTGATGAAATTGAAGTTATTGATGTATCTCCTTCTTCACTTCGCGAGAGAATAAAGGGTGGAAAAGTCTATTCTCAAGATAAAATTGAGGATGCCCTACACAATTTTTTTAGAATAGGTAATTTAAATGCATTAAGAGAGCTTACTTTAAGAGAAGTCGCAAATGAAGTAGATGAAAAACTTGTAATATACAAGAATAAAAAGAAGGTAGCGGGATTAATAGGAGCACAGGAAAAAATTTTAGTATGTGTTAATCTTAAGTTTAATGCAGAATATTTAATAAGGCGAGGTTATAGAACAGCAAAGATGTTAAAAGCAGAATTTTATGTGCTACATGCAAGTAAATCATGTAATCATGGAAAAGAGGAGTCAAGGAAATTAGAAGAATTAAAAAAGCTATGTGGAAAGCTTGATGTAGAGCTTAAGGTGGATATATGTAAAGACCCTGTAAAGACTATTATTGAGTATGCAACAGATAAAAATATAACCCAGATAATAATGGGGCCGTCAGCTAGAACTAGATTACATGAAATTTTAAGAGGATCTATAGTAAGAAGGATAATGAGAGATACAAAATATATTGACGTGCTTGTGGTTGCAGATCCTGTACATTAAATCATCTCCTGCGGAACTGCAGTATTAATGACTTCAGAAGGAGATTTAGACTCCCACTAAAGTTTTTTTGTTACAGTATATAACTCCCCCATATAGGAGCGGGAGACTTTCCTTCTGAAATGTCATTAAAATATGATTAAAACATATGCTGAATTTAAGGTGGTGGTTTCTATTAAAACATTAAAAAGTAAAATAGTAACTGTTAATGTGTTTTTAGTTTTAGTTATAGTTATAATTGGATTTCTCTCAAGCTTTAATATATAC
>DATCIH010000147.1:0-6938 GCA_036507955.1 Clostridiaceae bacterium
AATAAAAGGTAAAGCCTAAAACCAGTACTGCTAAAGACGGAATTACTAAATGAAAACCCTTCCATACTTCGCTTTTAGTAAAATACAGTATAGCCCCAACATTAGTGGCAAGATATGCTAAGAGTAGGGCTAAAACTGCGATGGTACCTAAATAACCAAAAACCTGAGATCCAGAATATTTAAATAAACCTACTGTAAATACTACACAACCCAGCATGATTATATTAATAGCAACATAGGGTGAATTATATTTTGGATGGACAGTGGATAATTTTTTAGGAATTATTCCATCATGGCTCATAGAATAAAGTATCCTAGCTCCTGCAGTGGCACTACCTAAGGCACAAGAGAAGGCAGAAAGTGCTGCGCCAAACATAATTAAAAGTGAAAATATATTTGACATATAATTTTTAGCTAAATCTCCAAGTGGCGAAGCAGAACCTGCTAGATTACCAATGCCGGTAGAAGTTAAGCCAAAACCCATTACCTAAACATAAGAAACTAATAGATAAAAGAGACCAGTTAAGCCAACAGCGCAAGCTATTGCCAGCGGTATGTATTTCTTTGGGTTTTTAGTTTCTTCTCCAAGACTTGAAGCCCCTTCAAAGCCTGCAAAGGACATAAAACCAAATACAACTGCTTGAGCTAAAGTAGAAAAACTATTATGATTTGTCTGGAATGGTAAAGTACTTAATCCAGTAGTGGTTCCAACCTTGATTAAAACTACTGCGGATAATATTAAAATAAGTGCTATAGAAATTCCTTCAAAAACCAGCATAATTCTAGTGCTGATCTTAACATCCATAAAAGAAAAAGCCCATACTATAATGGTACAAATAATAGATATTGGTAGCCAAGGTATTTTAAAACCTGAAAAGTGAAAAAAGGATTCTAAAAAGGACCCTGTCTCTGCAGATGAAGCAGCGGTGAACATAAGATATGTTAAGAATAAAAGCCAGCCTGACAAAAACCCTATTTTTTTCCCTAAGGATTTTGTGGTAAAGGTGTAAACTGAACCTGCTGTTGAAAAATATTGGTTAAATTTTATAAAGGATAGAGCAACAAAGCCAATTACAACCATTGCGATTAAAAAAACAAGTGATATCGAATAGCCGGATACACTCGCCATCAATGAAACGTTTAGTGCCATAGCAGCAGTTGGTGCCATAATAGCAACGGACATAGCTATTGTTTCGATATAGCTTAAATGATTTTTCTTTAGTCTAGTATCTTCCATAATATACCCTCCCCCAATGGTTATTATTTAGAAACCTGCAGGATTTCTGATACAAAATTGCATATTCGAAGTTGCAATTTTGTATTTAATAAATATATAGTATCATCTAAAATATAAAAATGCAGTATTGAAATGCATATATGTCATATATGCATAGCTTTACATACGAATATTCTAAAAATTTAAGGTAAAATGAATATAAACATAAATATATATTTCTATTTTCAGAATAAAGAAATATAATATATTAATAAATTCATTATTGGAGGAAATTCAAATATCTTGTGTACAAATGGAACCTATCCTTTTAGATTTTGCAGCAAATATGAAGATAATTGAAGGCTATATCGAAAAAATAATGGGGGAAAACAAGGAAACGGATTTGATCATCTTTCCAGAGCTTATTACCTCAGGCTATGAATGTGGCAGTGAATTTCAAAATATCGCAGAGGTAGCAGGACAGGACGAAAGCATGAAAAGAATTGGTGAGCTTGCAAAACGTTATAAGGAGTTTTTAATTGCCAGAGCTTTCAGATACCTGTACAATTCGTTTTAGGTGCCTTTGCATTTAATTCTAGGAATAGAAGTAAATGCCCAATACATAATCCTAAGGTGAGGGAAAAACAATTGCTCGCATCTCTGTTGATGATTATGAGAAAGAAAGCTGCTATATAAAGAGCTCCTAATATGCTCTATGTGATGGGAATAGATGAGGAGAAGATTGAAATACTCAGAGTGCATCCCTCAAGATTTTATTTTTCAATTGATTCTGCGTTAGTTCAGAGGGAAATATTATTAAGCACCAAAGCTTATAATATTTCCAATGGTTCAATGATTTCTGAGGAAACTTACTTACTCCTATTAGAATATGTAAAGGAAGGAACTAAGTGATATACTAGATATAATACTAGCAGATAAGTGTATAAAATTTATGGGTGAAGGGGTAATGGAAAAGGAAATATCAGATAAAGCTCTTACAGGTATATTAAATAAAAATATAGGCAATATGTTAGACTTATTTATAAAGATAGCAATTAAGGATTTTAGGGGAGCAAAAAGCATTTTGAGTATAGCCTTCAAGCAGAAAGAAAGAGGTAGTATAAGAAGTGCCTTCCAGGAGGAAGGCATCCATGTGCCTCCCTTTATGATAGCCTCCATAACAAAAGGCTGTAATCTGAATTGTAAGGGGTGCTATAATAAGTTAAAGAAACATAAAGAAGGAGTGTATAAATTATCCAGAGGTAATATTTCCACTGTTTACAAATGGACTATTAATAGATGATACTTGGATAGAACTTTTTAAAAGTGCTAGAAACTTAATACCTGTTATTAGTTTAGAAGGTGACAGTACCTTTACGGATTCAAGAAGAGGTGAGGGAGTTTTCGAGTTTCTTGACCAAGTATTAAGTAAGCTAAATAAGAAAGGAATTTTTTATGGCCTTTCAATAACTGTTACTTCAGAGAATTATGAGAAGGTGCTGGAGGAAGCCTACATTAAGGAATATATAGCTAAGGGCTGTAGATTGTTTTTCTTTATTGAATATATACCCTTTGACGCGTCTTCGGTTGGTCTTGTAATAAAAGACTCCCAAAGACTTGAATTTATGGATATAAAGAAGTCTTCTCTTAACCAGGTATTAAATTCCTCTCTGCTTATAAGGATCAGAAACTTTAATCAAAGTAAGGAAGGGCATACAAGTAAGGGTGGCTGTAGCTTATTTGAAAACAAGGACATACTAGAAACATATATTAAGGACCAAGGAGAAATAAAATTATAATGGAAGACTTTTTTACCAGAGTTTATAAGCTTGTAGCACAGATACCAAGGGGCAAAGTAGCAACCTATGGTCAAATAGGAAATTTGCTTGGAGAAAGTAGAGGAGCTAGGACTGTAGGCTGGGCTATGAAGGCAGCACCTAAGGGGCTTAAACTCCCCTGTCATAGAGTAGTAAATATAAAGGGAGAGCTATCCCCTAGTTTTGTATTTGGGGACAAAGACTATCAGAGGGAACTCTTAATTAAAGAGGGTATAAGCTTTAATGAGAAAGGCTTCATCAATATGAAAAAACATCTTTGGATGGGATCGGAGGATACCAATGGATAGAGTAGAGAGTTTATTATGAATTTTATAGAACTTGATGAATTTTTAAGACAACCTAATGATGAAGATAAATTCTTCAACCAATTTATTAATGATAATGGTGAGGGGCTTATTAAAAATGAAATAAAAAGGGTTTATTCTAACAATAAAAATCAGGATCAGTGGGTAATAAACAGTAGCAAGATGATGAAGGAAGATGAGAGCTTCGCGATTCACCAACACAAGAGATTTATAAGCTTTCAGGAGCATAAGCATGATTATATTGAATTGATATATGTATATAGTGGGGTAATAAAGCAAAGGATTAATGGCCTTCAGGTTAACATAAAAGCAGGGGAAATTTGTATACTAGATTTAAATGCTACTCATTCTATTGAGAGCGCTGGGGAACAGGATATTGCTATAAATATTTTAATGACCGAAAGCTTCTTTAATAGTATGTTTATGAGTTCTCTTTCTGAAAATGATATAATGTCAAAATTTATAATTAAAGCTATATATAATAAAAAGGAAAATAGTGAGTATTTGATTTTTCATAGTTGTAACAATGAATATATTCAAACAATTATGAAAAGGCTATTATGCGAATGTTTTGATAAAAAAGTGGCCTTTGCTACTGCTGTAAATGCATATATTTTACTCTTATTTACCGAGTTTTTAAGAGATTACAAAAATAATATGGGAGATCCTAAGGTAAAGGATTTAGATGTTGCCATAATTACAGAAATAAAAAATTATTTATATAAGAACTATAAAGTAGCAGATCTTAAGTCAACCTCGGAGCATTTTCATTTTAATCCAGATTATCTCAGTAAACTTATAAAGAACTTAACAGGAGATAATTTTATTGAACTTTTACAGAATATTAAGTTAAAGGAGACCTGTACTTTACTTAAAAATTCTGACTTTACTATTGAGGAAATAATGAATAGAGTAGGGTATGGTAACATGAGCTATTTCTATAAGCTTTTTAAAAAGAATTTTAATTTAACACCAGTAAAATATAGGAATCTACATAAAAAGTAGTAAGGGGTTGTAATACATGAAAGTTGTTTTATCTTTTGATTTTGGAGCATCCAGTGGAAGAGCTATAATATGCAAATATGATGGAGAAAAAATTGAATTAGAAGAGATCCATAGATTTCCCAATGAACCAGTATCAATAGGAGGACATTTATACTGGGATTTCTTAAGACTATTTCATGAATTGAAAATTGGTATTAAAAAGGCTAAAGTAAAATATAATAATATCTCAAGCATAGGTATTGATACTTGGGCAGTGGATTATGGATTGCTGGATGAAAATGATAATTTAATTTC
The DNA here is from genome assembly GCA_036507955.1 of Clostridiaceae bacterium. Classification (GTDB taxonomy): domain Bacteria; phylum Bacillota; class Clostridia; order Clostridiales; family Clostridiaceae; genus DATCIH01. Next base: position 4,659 of record DATCIH010000147.1, read on the forward strand.
TAATCCTATTCATTATAGAGATACAAGAACTAATAATATTATAAAAGATATAGAGAAGATCGTTCCCTTTGAAGATATATATAAATCTACAGGTATACAATATTTGGAGTTTAACACTTTATATCAATTTTACTCTGATTTGAAATTTAGAAACAATCTATTAAAAGAAGCAAAGTTTTTATTATTTATACCTGACTTATTTAATTTCTATTTGACAGGTAATAAATATAATGAGTATACCAATGCATCAACAACGCAAATGTTAGATGCTAAAAGTAAAAATTGGGATTTCAAGCTTTTAGATAAACTTGGACTTCCTAGTTCGATTCTACAAGATATAATTATGCCCGGTAATGTTTGGGGAACCCTTAGTAAAGAAATTCAAGCAGAATTAGAGGCTCCGGCTATACCCGTAATTGCAGTGGGGAGCCACGATACTGCATCTGCAGTTGCTGGAATACCATTAGAGGGTGAAAATGGAGTTTATTTAATCTGTGGAACTTGGTCCTTACTTGGAATAGAACGCAAAAATCCAACAATAAATGAAGCTTCTCTGAAACAGAACTTCACTAATGAAGGTGGAGTTTACGGAACTATAAGATTCTTAAAAAATATAAATGGATTATGGATACTACAACAACTTAAAAAAGCTTGGTGCGAAAGGGTTGAAGAAATTAGCTTTCCTGATATTATAAAGGCAGCAAAAGCAGCAAAAAATACTAACTTTATAATTGATCCTAATGATGTGGCTTTTATGGCACCCTTAAATATAATTGAAGAAATAAAGAATTACTGCAAGAGAAATGGGCAGGGTACCCCATTAAATCTTGGGGAGATTGCAATTTCTGTTTACAATGGTTTAACTAATGAATTTAATAAAGTAATTGAAAACCTTGAGGGAGTAACTGGCATCGCTGTAGAAACAATAAACCTAGTAGGTGGAGGGATACAAGATGAACTTTTATGTCAACTCACTGCGGATATAACTGGTAAGGAAGTAATTACTGGGCCTTTAGAAGCTTCTGTATTTGGCAATGCAATAATGCAACTTAAAGCTTTGGGGGAAATTGGGTCTTTGAAAGAAGGTAGAGAAATAATTAAAAGGTCTATAGAAATGAAGGAATATATACCTAGATTATAGTAACTCAAGGGATGGATGATTAATGATCGATTTACATGTACATTCTTATGTGTCTGATGGAACTGATAGTCCAAGTGAAATAATAAAAATAGCTAACGAAAAACAAATTAAAGCAGTTGCCTTAACAGACCATGATAGTATAGAAGGAATTTTGGAGGCGGAAAAAGAAGCCTTAAAGCTTAAGGTGAATTTCTTAAAGGGTATTGAAATAAGTGTCTCCTTCAAAAATGGTAGATTACTTCATATAATAGGGCTTGGAATAGATACAGAAAATAAGTATTTCTTAAAGGCTTATAACAATATGAAAAAAGCTAGAGAAGAGGGTATGGACAATATACTTAAGCTTCTAGAAAAGAAAGGTATACTTATTAATATAAAAAGCTTAAGAGAATATGCTGTAGGTAAATATCTAGATAGGCAAGCTATTCCTAAATATTTTGTTGAAAACAGAATAAGTTCTACTGTACCAAAGGTATGGAAAGAATATTTAGATCCTATACCCTATGGAGAAGGTGAACTCTTGGAGGTTGAGGAGACCTTAGATATAATAAAGAAATCAGGGGGTATCTCAGTTCTTGCACATTATCATAAAAACATAGGCTTAAAGGGATATTCTACAGCTGAAGTGGAAGAAAACATAAAATATCTAGTGGACTTAGGTCTTAAAGGAATAGAAGAATATTACCCCTCCTATAGCAGAAGGGATAGTGAATATGTTCATTATATAATTGATAAATATGGACTTATTCCTTCTGGTGGAACAGATTTCCATGGCAAAAATAGACCTGAAGTAACTCTGGGAGGGGGAGAAAATAATTTTGTTATTCCAGATAGCGTGTATGATAATATTCTAAGGTATCTAAAAAAATAGCAGACCTAATATAGATTTATTTATGTTGTTGAGACCAATACTCTACCTTCTTAACTAAGGTTCGTGCATCGTCCTCACTTTTAACACCTTTAACAACAAGCTGTAATCCTTTAGGAGATAACGTACTCATTAGTTTTTCTACTTCCTCTGGGTTAGGAATTAACACTAATCCCTTTCCAGCACACTGGATTTTCTGAAGCACAGGGATGAAATCAGATGTAGGGGGTTGTCCTGCAACTGGTGTCCACTGGACCATATCAAGGTTCTT
>DATCIH010000148.1:0-4045 GCA_036507955.1 Clostridiaceae bacterium
AAATTAAAAATCATAATGCCCAAACTCATAAATTAAACAATGATGAAATAGAAATTTACATTAAAGAGAAAAAGTAATTTGTCATTAATAGGTCCTTATGATATTATGAAAATAATTATTTATACATAAGAAGGAAGTGTCTTAATATGAAACTATCATTTTTAGGTGGAGCCTATGAGATTGGGGCTAGTTGCATTTTATTTAAGATTGACAATAAAAACATATTAATGGATTCTGGCATACGTCAAAGTGCTTCTAAAGATCCCTTACCTGATTTTAGGACAATTCAAGAAATGGGTGGAGTAGACGCTATTATAATTAGCCACGCACATTTGGACCATATCGGCAGTTTGCCTATGATAAGTAAAGAATATCCAAATGCTAGGGTATATATGAATAACATGACTAAAGATCTAGTAAGGGTATTACTATATGATAGTCTTAAAATAATGAATAACAGAGATGCTGAAATTCCACTCTATGTCCAGGTAGATGTAGAAGATATGCTAAATAGAATATTTACTATAAATTATGAAGTGGATTTCGAAATTTTTGATAATTTAAAACTTACCTTCTATAATGCTGGACATATAGCAGGAGCAAGCTGCGTATATTTGCAAGGTCGTGAAGGCTCATTGTTTTATAGCGGTGATTTTTCATTATTTTCTCAAAAATCAGTAGAAGGTGCAAAAATCCCTAGATTGAGACCAGATATTGGTATTTTTGAATCAACTTATGCGGATAAGCTACATTCAAATAGAGAAATTGAGGAAAATCGCCTTATAGATATCGTTAATGATTGTATTAATACTAACGGAAAAATGATAATTCCAGCATTTGCTTTAGGTCGCGCACAGGAGGTTATACTTATACTTAAAAAAGCCATGAATTCTAAGAAATTAAAAAAAGTTAATATCTATATAGATGGGATGGTTAAGGACATTAACAGGGTTTACAAATTCAATCCTCTTTACCTTAAAAACACTTTAGGCAAAAAGGTTTTAAAGGGCCTAGAGCCTTTTTATGATGATAATATTATACAAGTGAAAAATAAGGAGCAAAGAGAAACACTACTAGGAAGCAGGGATAGCTGTGTTATAATATCTAGTTCCGGCATGCTTACTGGAGGACCTAGCCAGTACTATGCGCAAAAGATTGCTGCTTTAGACAATGGCTATATAGTTATAACTGGATATCAAGATGAGGAATCTCCTGGAAGAAAGCTTTTAAATTTACTAGAAACTAACAAGGAAGATAGAATCTTAGAAATAAACGGCAAAATCATTCCTGTAAAATGCCGAGTAGAAAGAGTAGGCCTATCCGCTCATGGAGATAAAAGTGAAATTCAAGCTCTCATAGCAAAACTAACTCCTGATAATGTGTTTTTAGTCCATGGTGATAGTGAAGTTATTAATACCTTCGCAAAAGAAGCTACAAGAGATATCCGTGGTAAGGTTTTTGCACCTAAATCTGGAGAGTGCTTTGATATAGAAGTCAAAGCTCCAAGACGACAATTAAGCAAACAAATTCCTTTTGTAATGAAATCAAAGAATCAACTAAATAAAGAAAATTTTAAATTATTATGGAGTTTTGTTCGTGAAAAATATATGGATAAATTTTTTACTATTGAAGAATTGACTTTCATATGGAGTGGTACAAAAATTCTCAAAGCCTCTGAGGTTGACAATTTTAGATTCCAACTTTTAGATTCTCCTTATTTTGAAAGTGATTTAAGAAGACTCTTCTTGTTTAAAGCTAGAACCCCCGAAGATGTAACTTACGATTTATTACCTAAATCATTAAAAGCCAACGAAATAACTGTCCTTGTTTCAGAAAGTTTAAGCGCTTATGAATACAAAAAGCTAGGTCTAAATCAAGAAGAAAAAAAAGCGATTTTGTATTTTGACTTTCCTAAAACAATAGATAAGTCTATCCATGAAGCTATTAAAACACTTGAAGAAAAAACTGGATGGAAAATTGAGCTAAATGATCAAATGAATCTTAATTCTTCTGACAACCTTATACGAAAATTATTAAAAGATGCTGATATAAAAAAAATCTCTTGCCATCTTAATGAAAATAAAATTATAGTAACACTAAAATCTGCTTTTGAAATCACCACAGAATTAGATGATTTTAAGAACATTACTGGTGTGAATTTATTAATTCAAAGTGAAGGTAACAGCTTATCAAATTCTAAGGCTACTGATAATAGTGGTACGTTTATTGAATATACCACCGAACCACTAGAACAAAACAAAGCTTTCGAACTTATTGATGAAGCTTTTATGTATGAGGAATTTAAGCCATATAAAAAAAGCATAAAACATAATCATATTTCAAAATATATAGAGCTCACTTTTATTTCTCCAGGTGTTGGTAAAAAATATTTTGAAAAACTTGAAAATTTATCAGAAATATTAGCTTGGAATATAACCATATCAACTTCCGTTAACAAAAATGCTATTATAAATTTAGTACTGCAGCTATGTGATAAAAATGATGTTAAATTAAAAAAGAATCCCGCTTTTAATGAAACTGCTTTAAAAGTTATTTTAAAGTGTGAAAATATAGATGAGACTATATTTCTCAAACTAAAAGAAACTTTTGAACATAACACCGGATGCACTTTAGACCTGGGATAAAAGCATAGGAAGGGGTAGGAGAACTTAAATGATTGAAATTATTGCAACAACACTAGAAGATGTAAAAAGAATTGAAAAAAGTGGTGCTGATAGAATAGAACTTGTTAGTGCATTGTCAGAAGGCGGATTGACGCCAAGCTATTCATTTATCAAAAGGGCAGTCGTGAGTGTTAATATACCGGTAAATGTTATGATACGACCACATAGCAAATCCTTTATATATACACAAGAAGAAATTCAGCTTATGGTAGAAGATATTAAAATTGCAAAAGAACTTAATGTAAATGGTGTAGTATTTGGAGTCTTAAATAAACACAATGAAATATGCATACCGTCGATGGAGAAACTGTTAAAAGCTTGTGATGGTATTGACGTAACTTTTCATAAGGCTATTGATGAGCTTGAGAGTCAAGTTAAAGGTATAGAAGGTTTAAGCAATTATGAGCAAATTAAGAATGTCCTAACATCAGGCGGTAAAGGGGATATACTTAAAAATACTTCAGTTATTAAAAACATGGTAGAAAAAGCAGGACATATTAATGTAATAGTTGGAGGTGGCTTGAATTTTGAAAATATTAAAGAGGTTATGAAAAATACAAAAGCGCCACAATACCATTTTGGAACCGCAATAAGAGATGATAAGTCAGCATTTGGAGAAATAAATTTAGACAAGTTGAGGTCATTAATTAACATTATTAGAAGGATTTAGTTTTCGGAATCAATATAAAAATAATCCCACTAGAACCACTAGAGGGATTATTTTTATTATATACAAAATCCCATCCTTATACGGGTATATCTCTTTTTGGTATGGACGTGAGAAGGGTAAAATATTATTTAAAATAAAATATTATATTTTGGAATATTGAAGTGGTTTGGTTTACATTCTTATATGTATGTGGCGTATTGGCCATAAATCGAATAGAATTCCCCTTTTCTAATAGAAATTTTTTATCCTTTATATTTAATTCAATTTGACCTCGAGTAACTATAATATACTCTTCAACGTCATCATTGTGAGGAGCAGATATATGGTTACAACCAGGTTCTAATTCTATGGTGAATATTTCAAAACCCTTATTTGCATCAAATGGGAATATGGGATAAAGCCTCATTCTATTATTATCTTCTATTACTGGGCTAATATCATTTTGAGATATTACCTTTAAATCATCTTGATTTTCATCAATAAATAATGAAAAAGATACTTTTAATCCAGTTGCAATTTTCCATAGTGTAGAAACCGTTGGATTTGATTGCCCTCTTTCTATTTGACCTAGCATTGCTTTACTAACACCAGTTAACTTAGCCATTTCATCTAAACTTAAGTTTCTTTTATTTCGTATATGTTTCAACTTATTGCCTATAATTAAATTTAAATTTTTCATATTTAACTCCCT
>DATCIH010000149.1:0-3492 GCA_036507955.1 Clostridiaceae bacterium
TGTGGTGTTATATGAAAATACATCACATTCTAAGTGATTTAGGTTATCAGGTCGAGGAATATGGAATATTAAAGTATAAGGACAATGGGTTCTATCTAACATTATCCCAGGACTCGGAAGCTAAGATGATTTATTCTAATAAAAAAAATAGATTAGAGTTATGGTATAACTAGTCATATTCATCTCCAACAACTAATCAAAGACCAGATACCGTGCTTAATATTAGGAATTTTAATAATAAAGATGACAATAGAATCTATATATTTGATGCTAAGTATAGAATATATGTCGATAAGAGTGACGTTGTAGGTCCAGTTGAGGATGACATAAATGTAATGCACAGATATAGGGATGCAATAGTTTCAAAACTTAGTAACGAGGTCCAATTTAAATATGATACCTTTGGGGCTTATGTTATGTTTCCTTATGGAGATGAAGAGAAGTTTAAAGAACACGACTTTTATAAGAGTATAGAAGACGTTAATATAGGAGCTTTCCCTATGCTACCGGGAAGTACAAAGTTAATTACTAAGCAGCTAAAGAAAATAATAGAACAATCCCCACTCGATGCAAGAAATGATAGGGTGGTTATAGATGAGTATGATGATTATGGTAAGTTCAAGCATCTCAACGTAATGCTTGTTAATGTGAAAAATAAAGAGCATTTAAAAGAGTATAAAGAAAATCTATTTTATCATATTCCAGTAGCGAGATTAAAAGAGGTTAGAGAGTCAGTTGAGTATTTAGCATTCTATCAGTCAAAGGAAAGCTTTAAAGGTGAGGGCGGAGTAAGATATTATGGGAAGATAAAAGAATGTTTAGAATACAAGCGAAAAGATTGTACTGAACTTAAAGCACGAGCTGGTACTGAGGAAGATGTATACATAAGAATAAACTTAGAATCTTTAAAGGAAGTAGATAACATAGTCCCAATTCAAACAGGAACAAGGCTTGTAACTTATACAACTTTATATCTACTGAAAAATGCAGAAAATACCCATGAGCTAAAAGTAGGAAGCAGCTTAGAACTTGCGGTATATAAGGTGCTAAAGAAGATAGCTAAAGAGAAGGTTGTAAAAATCAGGAAAATTGATAAAGATAAGGATGCTATAACTAAAGATAAAGTTAGGGAGTATATTATTGGGAATGTGACTGTGGAAATAGTAGATGGAATTGTGATAAGGGTGAATGGTGTTGAAACTGGTGTGAAGGGATTAGAAGATGGGGTCATAAATGCTATGGTAGATTTATAAAACAGTGTTAATAAAAAATTGTATGGTTTGTTTGAAATTAGAAAATATAATATATGATATAGTTACAGGGTTTAAATAAAAAATTTAGAGTGGAAGTTGATATATATGAAAGTTGATGAAAAAACAATTTTATACATTTATGTCCCTGAGAGCTCTCAAGTCCATAGATGTAATGGGAAAATATATGATCGAAATGAAGATGGAGATATGGATATTACTGATAATACAAAACAAGTTTCAGAAATGTATATGAGGAAGCAAGGAACGTATACTGAAAATCGAATTTATCCGTTTACTCAAATGTCAGACTTACGAAGTGATCTATTTACGAAGGTCAGAAAACTTGCAGTGAATTAAAGGGACGATCATCCATGGCTTCTAATGGATGATATGGAACTTCTAAAGAGTGCCGGATTATATCTTAAAGATTTACAAAGTGGGAAAGAAGGAATCACCTTAGCAGGGATACTGTTGTTTGGTAGCGATGAACTAATTTTGAATGCTCTACCCCACTTTAAAACAGATGCAATTTTACGTAGAGAAGATACTGACCGGTATGATGACAGGGATGATATTAGAACCAATTTAATTGATAGCTATGAAAGGCTTATGCAGTTTATAGCAAAGCATTTAAATGACAAATTTTATTTGGAAAAGGACCAAAGAATAAGTTTGAGAGATAAGATATTCAGAGAAGTGGTTTCGAATATTCTAATTCATAGAGAATTTTTGAATCTATTTCCCGCAAAACTCGTTATTGAAATTGATAGGGTTTTTACTGAAAATAGTAATAAGCCACATGGTAATGGTGTAATTGATCCGAATAATTTTTCACCATATCCTAAGAATCCAAAAATAGCAAAATTTTTTAAAGAAATAGGCAGGGTGGAATAACTTGGTTCTGGTGTTAGAAATATATATAAATACAATAAAATATACTCAGGAGCAGCACCTGAATTTATGGAAGGCAATGTTTTTAGAACTATGATTCCATTGAAACCTCAAGCTGGTGAACAAGCTAGTGAACAAGGTGAGGATAGTACAAGAAAAATATTGGAGTTTTGTAAAACTGTTAGAAGTAGGAGTGAAATTCAAGATTTTAGTGGTATTAAAAGTAGACGATATTTTATTGAAAAGATATTAAACCCTTTGCTAAAAGGTGGTCTATTAAAGCTATCAATACCTAATAAACCTACAACTCCTAATCAAAAATATTATAATGATAAAATGGGTAGGTAAATCGAGATAAACCATAAAAGAGGCAGGTAGTCCTGCCTCTTTTATGGTTTAAGCTTTAATCTACCATGTTATCATCTGCTATAAAATCCACATCAACAGTTTTCTCGCGAAGCTTTTTAATATAAACAACTGCACATCTAAAAGTCTTTTTATTTTTTTGGTTTTCTTGTCTAACTGAAAAATTCACAGGCTTATTGTAGCATTTACAGTACTGCATATTACTTAATTGTTTTTTGAAACTACTCAGTGGCAACACCTCATGAGTCACATTATGCTCTCTACAGTACTTTACAAACCTATCGTAAAAGCATGTATAATTAAGGCGAAGCACAAAATCTCCATCTAAATCCAGCACTGCATCATAGTCGATATTTCTTAAAAGTTCATTATTAGTTGCCATACGATTCATAGTTTCGAAATTTTGTTCTATAACTGTTTTATTCGATGTTCCTCCATTTAACAAGTCCTCATAAGCCCCCCTTTCTATTGACGAAATAATCTCCTTCATAGCAATACCTGTGCAAGTTTCCATATTTAAATCTAAATCATCAAATACCTTCTTAAGTAAAGATATACCAATCATACAGTTAGCTATAGAGTTTTAAAAGTTAAAATTGCGTTTATTAAGACAATTTTTGTACTTATATTAATAAAGTATTTTTGTTTTTTTGTAATATATATATATTTATGTTTAAGCGGTGATATCTTAGGGGTTTGCGATAATTACAAGAGGTTGTAATGGATGAGTAATTAGTAGTAAATTATACTTTTGAATATTATAGAATGTAGATGACAAAATTCATATCAGAAAACAGTCCGGAAATTAAAGAATTCATTTGTTGATATTTTCAAATACAAAGAGAACATGTTCATATAGCGGAGCATTCTCTATAATATTTGGATGTTTAAAGTCCATAACTTTTTTCATACCAATTTTTTTCATGACATTTTGGGATTGAAGATTAACTTTTGCGGTAAAAGTAGATACTTTATCGAAACC
>DATCIH010000150.1:0-5348 GCA_036507955.1 Clostridiaceae bacterium
AAATGAAGCAACTAAGAAGAATATAATAGAAATTTCTAAGCAGTTGAATTATGTACCAAATTTTAATGCTAAAAGTTTGGTGCTAAATAAATCCTATAATATAGGATTGTTTTTCACATCAATTAACCAGGGAACTACTGCTGGGTTTTTCCATGAAGTTATTGAAGGGGTAAATAGTGTTGTAAAGAATAATTACAATATTGTTATTAGGGGTATTGATGATTATGAAGATTATACTCCCTTTGACAACAAAAGATTTGATGGGATTATAATGATTAGTCAGAGTGAAAGTGATAATGACTTTATTTACGATGTCTATCATAAACATATACCTATGGTAGTTCTGAATAGGGAAATAAATGAAAATAATATAGTTAATATACTTTCTTCTGACAATGACGGAAGTTATAATGCAGTAAATTATTTGATTCAAAAGGGGCATAAGGATATAGCTATAATTAAAGGAAAGCAGGATTTTAAATCCTCAGAAGATAGGAAAGATGGATATTTTAGAGCTATGCTCCAGAGTAAACTTAAGATTAAGGATGAATATATTGCGACTGGAGAATACAATATTGAAAGTGGATATACTGCCATGAAGAAGCTACTCGATGCTGAACCTTTACCTACGGCAGTATTTTGTTCAAATGATGATATGGCAGTTGGTGCTATAAAAGCAATAATTGATAGGGGTTATAAAGTGCCTGAGGATGTCTCCATTGTTGGTTACGACAATAGTAGCTTTTGTAGTTACATAACTCCTTCTCTTACTTCTGTAAAAAAACAGACCAAAGAATTCAGTGTTCGAGGAGCAGAAATATTGTTAAAGCTAATTTCGGGAGAGGAAGTAGAAAAAAAGAAAATTTATATTGATACTGAACTTATAATAAGAGAATCAGTAAGAAAGCTTATGAGCAACTAATAATAACAACATATTGCTACCCACCTTAGCAGGTGGGCTTTTTTTTATAGCAAGGTGTAAATTTATGGGTTATAATCTATATTAATGGAGTAAAACTCAAATATCATAAAATTGTCATATTTGAAGGAGAATTTATTATGAGGAATCAAAGAATCGAAAGAGATGGACACATTCACTCCCACTACTGCCCTCATGGCACAGAGGATCCCTTTGAACTTTATATAGAAAGGGCTCTCAATATGGGGCTTAAAGAAATATCCTTTACAGAACATATGCCTTTGCCAGAAAACTTAATGGATCCTGAATTTTTAAAAACATGTGCTCCGTCATTTGAGAAAATAGAGGAGTATTTTAAAGAATTAGATTATATAAAAATAAAGTATAAACAGAAGATAAGAATAAACATAGGGTTTGAGGTAGACTATATTGAAGGTTATGAGGGGGTTACTAAAGAGTTATTAAATAGATATGGTAATAAGCTTGAGGATAGTATATTGTCAGTACACTTTATCAAATTGGAGGTGGAATATTATTGTGTTGATGCAAGTCCTATAGAATTCAAAAGGATAGTAGAAAAAGCAGGTAGTGTAGCAAAAGTTTATGACAAATACTATGAAACTCTGTTAAAAGCAGTGCTAGCTGACTTAGGAGCATTTAAACCTAACCGTATCGGACATCCTACCTTAGTTAGAATTTTTAATACAGAGAATCCCTTAGAATATACAAATAATGAGATTCTCGAGAAAATTGTTAAAGAAATAAAAAATAGAAATTATGAGGTAGACTTTAATACATCAGGAATTAGAAAACCCTATTGTAAAGAAAGTTATCCCTCTGGTATATTTTTGGAATTAGTAAAACAATATGGAGTAAATTTAGTTTATGGCTCCGATGCACATAGCGCATTAGATGTTGGGAGAGATTTTGTATGATTATACAAAAATATATTGGAGGAGGTAAACAATTTGAAAAATATTTTTATAAACAAGAATTCTCAGCTTCGTTCTGGGTGGAAGATAGTTTCAACCTTTAGTTCATTTTATTTAGGAACTATCGTACTGACTATAATATTATTGATAATTTATATCCTAACCAAAGTAATGACAGGAAGCATTGGTGAAAATGGATTTATTATTTTTATAAACAATATAAGCGGTATGGCATCTAACCTTAGCACTAGTATTGGTTTTATTGTGGCCCTACTTCAATGCTTAACCATGATTTTTTTCGTTGTATTATTTTGGAAAGTATATGATAGGAAACCAATAAGAGAAATAGGTATGATTAATATAAAAAAGGGATACAAAGATTTGATAAAAGGACTAGTTTTTGGTGCAGTTTCTTTAATTCTTGTTTTTATAATATTACTTTACACAGAACAAATAACTTTAATAAATCCTTTTTCTAAACCTAATTTCAGCTATGCATTATTAACCGGATTGATTATTTTCATTTTTGTTGGTATAAATGAAGAGATGTTTGCAAGAGGCTATTGCATGACAGTCCTTAAGCAAACAGGTAATAAGTATGTAGTAGTTATAGTTTCAGCTATTATATTTGCTTTGATGCATTCCTTAAACCCTAGTGTAACCTTATTAAGTTACTTGAATTTATTTTTATTTGGGTTATTAACAGCATATATGTTTATAAAATCAGGAAATCTATGGCTTCCTATTGGATATCATATAGCCTGGAATTACTTTGAAGGAAATGTATTCGGGTTTTTAGTTAGTGGGCAAGGAGCTGCTGGTATATATAATTTAAACGTACCAGTCTACAATATAATCAACGGTGGTGAGTTTGGCCCAGAAGGTGGCATTGTTGTTACTTTTATAGTATTAGCAGGTCTCATTTACATATGGAAATTCTATAAGCCCACCTATCAATAACCATATTAAAAAACAGGAGATGAGTCTTATATGAAAGTTATCGCTATTAACGGAAGTCCAAGAAAAAAGTGGAATACTGCTACATTATTACAGAAAGCTCTTGATGGAGCTAAATCTATGGGTGCGGATACGGAGCTAATACATTTATATGATTTAAATTTTAGAGGCTGTATCAGTTGCTTTGCCTGTAAAAGAAAAGATAATAGTCATATTGGATACTGTGCTATGAAAGATGGATTGACCAGTGTCCTGGAGAAAGTAACGGAATGCGATGTTTTACTGCTAGGTTCACCTATATATTTTGGTAATATCACTGGAGAATTGCAATGCTTTTTAGAAAGGTTGCTATTTTCAAGCATTACCTACAATGCGGGTCATGGATCTGTTTTCAATGGAAAGGTGTCTTCCTGTTTTATATATACAATGAATGTGCCGGAGGAGTTTATGAAACAGTATGGCTATGAAGCTATGTTTGAACATAACCAGAATCTATTGAACTTGCTAAAAGGAACCTCAGAATATTTAGTCTCCAATGATACTTACCAGTTTGATGACTACTCAAAGTATGAAGCATCAATGTTCGAAGAAAAACATAAGTACCAAGTGAAAACAGAACAATTCCCTATAGACTGCCAAAAGGCCTTTAGCATGGGGGCTAGACTAACATCCATATAGGTAATGAATTTAATAGAGGGGAATACTCGGACTTAGATAGATCATTTAACCATATAAAAAAACATGACCGAAGTCATGTATTATTATTTACTAGGCTTCGGCTTGTTATTCTGAGTTTTGTTAACTTTACTATGGGAAACTTTATCTCCCTTCATATCAGGGACGGTTTCGTCATGGTCAGTGGGTTTTTGCTTGTTTAAACCTGCAAAATTAGGATTACCTTTAGTCATATTATCACCTCTAAGTTAGGTTGTGCAAATAATTTAAAAATATGAGTTGATACCATAAATTTAATTTAGATATATGAAAACAAAGAATTTCAGGAGGAGGTTAATATTGGGTATAGAAGAGAATCAAAAAGAATACTGGGACAAGGTAGCCACCTATAAGAATTTCTCAACACCCTTTCAAATTAAGCTATTTGCTGATTATGTGGGGAAAGAATCCAGCATTTTAGATGTGGGTTGTGGTTATGGAAGAATCATGAATGAACTTTATATTGAAGGCTTTAAAAATTTAAGTGGAATAGATTTTTCAAGTAATATGATTGAAAGAGGTAGAAACAAATTTCCTTATCTTAAATTAAATGTGCAAGAAGATAATAATATACCCTATGAAGATAATAGCTTCGACTCAATAATCTTATTTGCGGTACTAACTTGCATCATTGATGATTGTAGTCAAGTTTATCTTTTGAAGGAAATAAAAAGAGTATTAAAGCCTAAGGGAATATTGTATATAAATGATTTTCTAATAAATAAGGATGAAAGAAATATACTTAGATATAAAAAATATGAAGATAGATATAAGAAGTATGGTGTCTTCGAATTACAGGAAGGAGCTATTCTTAGACATCATGATATAAGCTGGATAGAATATATTACTTCCGATTTTGATAATATTAAATTGGAGAAAGTTGTATTTACAACAATGAATGGTAATAGATCAGATGGGTTTATTTATTTAGGCAAAAATATTAAATAATGGGAAACCTTTTGGGATTATACGAGGGGTGAGGTTTAGTTGAATTCATCAAATTGGATTGCCATATATTTGCCACTTTTCATTATATTTTTTATTGTTTTACCGAAACAACAAAGTATTAAAAAATTTATTATTTTAAAAATTAAGAAAAGAAAGGGGTTTATTAATATGACTAATGAATTAATTAGTAAGTTTATAGGAAAGAATTGTAGAATCTCCACAGGGAAATTTGGAACAACTGCAGTAGGAAAAATTATTGATGTAAATGATAATTGGATTGAGTTTAAAATAAAAAAGGTAACGAACTTATAAATGCAGAATTTGTACAAAGTATTCAAATAAATCCTTAAGGTTATAAATTTTAAAAAAGGATACAAGAAAAATATTTTATTACCAGGAGGAAGGAAATGTTCCTTTTAATATTTATTATTCCTTTACTTATATTGTTAGATATATTTTTATTCAAGGTTTATTACAATTTCATTTTTAGAGATAATGAGGATTTTCAAAATTCGGTGAAGGATACTTTAACTCCAGACATTTTTTCCTTGATTAAAGGAGAATATTTCAAGGATAGATTTGCTCAAGCTAAATTGAGTGGACTAATAGTTTTTTGTATTGCGACTATTGTACTAGAGATTTTAGTAGTAAAGCAGTTATTATTCTAAAAGAGATAGGTAGAAAACATATACCTAAATTCACAAATTTACATACTTTATTGGAAATAAAGTTGTATAATTAGTTTACTGAATACCACGGGCTATGCCCGTGGTTCTAAAAAGCTTTTAGCTATGAGTAGAAAAAAACAACCTCCTTTGATAAAATAAATGCAGGTTCGTCAACCGCATAAATACAAAGGAGGTTATCATTATAGATAG
>DATCIH010000151.1:0-24926 GCA_036507955.1 Clostridiaceae bacterium
ATATTCATCTATAAATTGAACTAAGTTTAACTCTGGTTGCTTTGCCATAACAACAACTCCTTCGAACATATGTTTATATTAATTCTACCAAACATTTGTTCGAATGTAAAGGATATACTGAGGCAACTTGATAGTCATGTAAAATAATATTAGAATTTTCAATGGATGGGTCAAATTTAAAATTTGATGGTCCTAAGGGCAAGGGTTTTAAGATATGCTCAAAGGATGGGGATTACAAAGAAGCTGAGGTAGAAATAATAGATAATAAGGTTATAGTATATAATAAGGCTATTAAATATCCAGTTGCAGTATCCTATGGCTGGGGCAATTTCGTAGAGGTAAATCTTTATAATGCAGAAGACTTACCTGCTAGTCCCTTTAGGACTAAGCTTTGATAGAGGTGATTAATATGGACTTTTCAATATGTATAGATGCTTTATATAATAAAAAGGATTTTTATGAAGCTATGAGCGAGGTAAAAGGTTTAGGCTATAAAGCCATAGAATTTTGGTCATGGTGGGACAAAGATCTTGAAAAATTAGTTAAAACAAAGGATGAATTAGGCTTAGAGATTGCAACCTTCTGCACTAAAATGATAAGCTTAACTGAAGAAGAAAATAGGACTAAATATATTGAAGGCTTAAAGGAATCTATTGCTGTATGTAAAAGCTTAGGCTGCAAGAGTCTAATAAGCCAGGTAGGGAATGAAGTTTTAAAGCTTTCAAGAGAAGAACAGATAGAAAGTATAATAAAAGGTCTAAAGGAAGCAGCACCTTATCTTGAAAATTCTGATATAACTCTAGTTGTGGAGCCTTTAAATACTAAGGTAGACCATAAGGGATATTTTTTATCTAGCTCTGAGGAAGCCTTCCATATAATAAAAGAGGTAGGAAGTCCTAAGGTTAAGGTGCTATATGATATATATCATCAGCAAATAACAGAGGGAAATATTATTTCTACCATATTAGAGAACATTGATAATATAGGACATTTTCATTCTGCAGGAAACCCAGGAAGACATGAACTTTATACTGGAGAGCTTAATTATTCTAATATAATAAGGGAAATCAGAAAAACCTCCTATAAAGGTTATTTTGGACTTGAGTATTTTCCAATAGAGGAAGCAAAAAAAGGATTATTGAAGCTTTTAAAGGAGGATAATTAATGGGTACCAATTTTACATCAGAGGTAAGAAAAGATTTTATAAAAGGCATAGATATAATTATCTTAAGATCAGATAATTGCGAAGCTTATATAGCACCGTCCCTAGGAGCAAATCTTTGTAGATTTTCTTATAAGGGCAAAAATATTATTGACTATAAAGAGGAAGCTTTATTAAGTAGCTATTTCACAGGCACTCCTATATTATATCCAACCCCTAACCGAGTTAAAAACGGCAAATTTACTTATTTAGGTAAGGAATATATAGAGCAAAAAAATGGTGAGAGGATATTGATCCATGGCTTAGTATTTAATGAAACTTGGGAGTATGATAAGGTAGTTATAACCGAAGAATCGATTTCTATAAAGCTCCATCTTAACTTTTTACCAGGAAAAAGTTACTACGAAGCCTTTCCCTTTAATAGTACAATATGGGTAGAGTATATTTTATACGGTGATGGCTTAAAGCTTATATACACAATAGAAAATAATGATAACAAGGCTTTACCCTTTGGTTTTGCTGTCCATCCATATTTCACAAAGCTTTCAGGAGATGAAGGTACTCTTATTGAAATGCCTGCAGCTTCCATATTAGAATGCAAAGAGGGCTATTTCACTACAGGAAAAACTATTCCTGTGAAAGGAACGAGCTTTGACCTACTTAGTCCAGTTAAAGTAGGAAGTTTAAAACTTGATACAAATTATACTGATCTAGATGTTAATAAACCATCAATAATTACCTATGAGGGCTTGGATTTTAGCTTAAATATTAGTTGCACAGAGGATTTTAAGCATATAGTCTTATATACTCCGAAAGGAACAGATTATTTTTGCTTAGAAAATCAGACCTCCTCCATCGATGCCCATAATGTTTATGACAAGGGCTTTAAAGAGCTCTCAGGACTCATTGTTTTAGCTAAGGGAAAAAGTAAATCTGGCTTTATAGATTATAAAATAATAAAATTTTAGGAGGAAGAAATGAAATATATAGCATATATAGGAACCTATACAGAGGATAATAGCCATGGAATTTACATGTATGAACTTAACACAAAATCTGGGGAGTTAACACCTATTGGCTTTGCTGATAAAACAGTAAATCCGTCCTATGTCACTATTACTGATAATAAAAAATTCTTATATTCTGTAGCTGAAACCACAGAATTTCAAGGAACTGTAGGAGGAGGGGTTGCAGCCTTTTCCATAGATAATATAGAGAAAAGACCAAAACTTATAAATGTTCAGCCAACCCTTGGTAAACACTCCTGCCACATAATAATTGATAGCACAAATAAATACATTTTTGTGGCTAACTACAGCGAAGGAACAGTATCACAGTTTCCAGTTATGGAAGATGGAAGTATAGGAGAGCTAATGCGCACCATTAAGCATATAGGTTCCGGACCAAATAAAGAAAGGCAGGAAATGCCACATATGCACTATGTAGCTCTTACCAAGAATGAAAAATACTTATTAACGGTTGATCTTGGTTTAGACAGTGTAAGTCTATATCGCTTTGAAGGTGGAAAGGGAGATATGTCTCTAGATGAGGATGCTTCCATTGTTGTAGCACCTGGCTCTGGGCCAAGACATCTTCAGTTCCATCCGAATAATAAATATTTATATATAGTCACTGAACTTTCAAGTGAAGTTATAGTTTATGAATTTGACAGCAAAAGTTATAAATTTAAACATATGCAAACTATATCCACCTTACCAGACAATTTTAAGGGCAATAGTACCTGCGCCGCAATACATATAAATAAGGAAGGTAACTTCCTTTATGCCTCCAATAGGGGTGATGACAGCATAGCTGTATATAAGGTGGAAGAAACAGGAAATCTTAAGCTAATAGAGATAATGCCAACTAATGGGAAAACTCCTAGAGATTTCGCATTAGATCCAACTGAAAGCTTCCTATATTCAGCAAATCAAGATTCAAATGAAATTACTGCTTTTTTGGTTGATAAGGAATATGGAACTTTGAAACCCTTAGATTTTAAGATAAGTATAAATAAACCTGTATGCATTAAATTCTTAGAAGTATAAGAGAAAAATATGGTATAATTAAAAATAATTATTTTATCAAAAGAGGAAGGAAGTTATTGTATGATTGGACAATTTTTCGGATTTATACTCCACATAGATAAATCTTTAGATGTAGTCATTAAAAATTATGGTACATTGGTATATTTATTTTTTTTCTTAGTTGTATTCTGTGAAACTGGCCTAGTTATTATACCATTTTTACCAGGAGACTCCTTGGTCTTTGCAGCTAGTGCCTTTGCAGCAAGGCTTTCTAGCCCTTTAAATATATGGCTAGTGTTTTTAATTTTTTCAACCGCTGCAATTATTGGAGATACAGTTAATTATCAGATTGGCTATTTTTTTGGTGAAAAGTTATTTAGTAATAGTAACTCAAAGCTATTTAAAAGAGCATATCTGGATAAAACCCATAATTTTTACGATAAGCATGGCTCAGTAACTATTATAATTGCTAGGTTTATGCCTATAATTCGAACCTTCGCACCCTTTGTAGCAGGAATAGGCAAAATGAACTACTTTAAATTCTTAGCTTATAATGTTGTCGGTGGAATAGGATGGGTTGCTGTATTTTGTATATCAGGATATTTTTTTGGGAATATTCCCTTTATTCAGGCTCATTTTACTGAAGTCGTATATTTTATTATATTTGTATCCCTATTACCAGCAATAATAGCCTTTATAAAAAGTATAGTTGGAAATAGAAAAGTTGCTTAATAAAAAAAACCTTTAAACTTTTACAGGTTTTTATATTTACGAAGTAAGAAGCAGCAACCTTGCTTCTTATTTCATTTTGTTAAAGGAAGAAAGATATTTTTGCAGAATAATATTCGTAATATATATATACTAGGAGGTTTGTTATGCTGTTTAATGATATTAAAATGAAATTTCCCTTGGGTAAAGCTAAATGCCTTACCTTAAGTTATGATGATGGAGTGCTGCAGGATAAGAAATTGATACAGATATTAAATAAATATAATATAAAGGCTACCTTTAATTTGAATTCAGGTATGTTTGGCCAGGTAGATTCCTTTATTTATGAGGGTAAAAAAGTAATTCACAATCATGTAGCAAAAGAAGAGATTCCTGAGGTTTATAAAGGTCATGAGGTTGCTATTCATACTGTATCCCATCCCCATCTTGAAAATCTCACTAAAATAGGCATTACTTCAGAGGTCTTTAGAGATAAGCAAGCCTTAGAGGACTTACTAGACTACCCTGTACGGGGCATGGCATATCCTTATGGTACCTATAATGATGCAGTGGTTGATGTTTTAAAAAGTTTAGAGGTAGAGTATTCAAGAACTACTAAGGAACATCATGGGTTTTATCTTCCTGAGGACACCTTAAGGTTAGAAGCTACCTGTCACCATGCCTATCCTAAGTTAATGGAACTAGGAGCTAAGTTCTTGAAGGATGAAGGACCTGATATGAAGCTATTTTATCTATGGGGGCATAGCTATGAATTTGACACATATGATAATTGGAGTATAATAGAAAATCTTTCAAGCTTATTAGCTTACAAGTTAGACATCTGGTATGCTACAAATATTGAGGTGTTTGACTACTTAAAAGCTCTAAAGGAATTGAAATTTTCGTGTAATGCTAAAAGTGTATATAATCCTACTGGATTAATATTGTATTTTACTAAAGAGGATATTCCATATGAAATAAAACCAGGTAGTACTATTCTTTTATAATAAGAATTTAGTTTAGGAGGAATTTCTATGTTAAATTTTATAGGTATAGGAAGTGCCTTCAACACAAGCCTTGGAAACACCAGCGCTTATATAAAAGAAGGTAATAAAATGCTCCTTATAGATTGTGGAGGAACTGTATTTCATAAAATAAGAAGCTTAAAACTACTAGATGATTTGTTGGGACTCTATGTGGTAATAACCCATACTCATCCTGATCATGTAGGTTCCTTAGGTGATCTGATATTTTATAATTATTATATATTAAAGAGAAAAGTAGACCTTATATTTCCAGAGGAAGATAAACTTAGGACAATTTTAAGAGGCCTAGGTGTGTCTGATAATATGTATAGTATTAATACAAGTAAAAACTTAAATATTTATATGGGGACGTCTTGCAATATAAACTTTATTCCTACGATACATGTTGATACTATTCCTTCCTATGGCTTCATTTTTAAAGGGTTAAGGGATAATTTTTATTATAGTGGAGATTCAAATAGCTTGAAGTATGAAATAATAGATTTGCTTAGACAAGGTACAATCGATGCTATATATCAAGATACTTGTGGCTTGGATTACCCAGGTAATGGACATATGTCCTTTGATAAATTATGTAGTATAGTTCCTAAGGAGCTAAGAAGTAAGGTGTTCTGCATTCATCAAGATGAAACTTTAGATTTAAATAAGGTTAGGAAAGAGGGCTTTCTCCTTCCCGAACCTAAATTGAGGTGGTAGTATGTGTGCCAGATATGTGATTTTAACAGAGGAAGAAAATAGAGAAATAATGAGGATATTAAGAGAAATAAACGATAAATATAAAGATCAGTCAGACGCAGTTACAACAGGAGAGATATTTCCAAGTAACAAAGCTCCAGTAATAATAGAAGAAAAGGAGAAGTCCTCCTCAGAGGTTTTCAAATGGGGCTACCCAGGCTTTAATAACTCTAGATGCCTTATACCTGCCAGCGGTTTCTTTGAGTGGAAGGAAGAAGGTAAAAGAAAGGATAAATATTTAATAAGGCTCAAAAGTAGTAATTTCTTTTATATGGCAGGCTTATGTCGAACCTTTATAGATAATGAGGGGAAAGCATACAGCGCCTTTGTTGTTATAACCACTCAAGCAAATAGTGATATGAAAAGAATCCATGACCGGATGCCTGTTATATTAGGTGAAGAGGCTGCTTATAGCTTTATAAAAAGGAAAGAGAGCATAGCTTCTATTCAAAAACTAATTGTCCCTTATTCTGAAACTTTATCCATTGAAAAAGTTGTAAAATAGTAATATAATTAAATTGTTCACGTTAACATAAGAAGGAGGAATATATAAATGGAAGTTAATTTAAAGGATAAGGTAGTTGTTATAACTGGAGCGGGAGGAGTATTATGCAGTAGCTTTGCTAAGGCATTAGCTAGCAAAGGGTATAAGATTGCCCTTCTTGATTTAAATAAAAAAAGTGTTGATAAGTTAGCAGAGGAGATTACTAAAGAGGGGGGAACCGCCCTGGCTTTTGAAGCAAATGTGCTGCAGATAGATAGCCTCAAGGCTGCGAGAGAACTTATAAATGAAAAGCTAGGAAGTTGCGACATATTAATTAATGGAGCTGGAGGGAATAGTCCTAAGGGAACCACCAGCAAGGAATATTTATTTCCAGAGGATTTAAAGGAGAAAAAAGAAGGAGAGGTTACCTTTTTTGATTTAGATCCTAAAGGAATTGAATTTGTTTTTAATTTAAACTTCTTAGGTACCTTGCTTCCTTCCCAATGCTTTGCGAAAGATATGGCAATTAAAAATAGTGGAGTAATAATAAATATATCCTCTATGAATGCCTTCACTCCTTTAACAAAAATTCCAGCCTATAGTGGTGCAAAGGCAGCGGTGTCAAACTTCACTAAGTGGCTGGCCGTTCATCTGTCAAAGGTTAATATAAGAGTTAATGCAATAGCTCCTGGCTTTTTTGTAACTGATCAAAACAGGGGAATGCTTATAAATTCAGATGGAAGTTATACAGAAAGGTCAGAAAAAATATTAAGAGCTACTCCAATGAATAGGTTTGGAGAAGGAGAAGAGCTTATTGGTACTTTATTATATCTTGTTGACAATAACGCTTCAGGCTTTGTAAATGGTGTTGTAATTCCAGTGGATGGTGGTTTCTCCGCTTATTCTGGAGTCTGAATACTAACTGCCTTGCAGCTAGTGCTCAATAGTCAATTGTTGAAAGTGAGGTGACATATAATGATTAATTTTAACAATGATGTACAAACTAAAGTTTTAGATGAATATACACAAAGAAAGGTAATGGGTTCCACCTCCTCTTTAATGTTAGTTGAGATAACCTTTAAGAAGGACGGGGTTGGTGCTACTCATAGTCATGAAGCCCATGAGCAAGTAAGCTATATTGTTAAGGGAAGCTTTGAGGTAACACTTGGGGATGAAGTAAAGGTTCTCAAGGCAGGAGACAGTTTCAGTGCAGGGTTTAACGTCCCTCATGGTGTCAAGGCCTTAGAAGATTCAATAATAATTGATTCCTTTACTCCCTTAAGACAAGATTTTCTGTAAAAATAGGAGGAATATATCATGCTATATCCAATAAAGTTTTATCCAACTTTTAAGGATTATATATGGGGCGGCAGACAACTTGAGAACTACAATAAGATGCTTCCAAAGGGAATAGTTGCTGAAAGCTGGGAAATATCAACTCATAAGGATGGGGAAAGTATCGTTTCCAATGGACAATATAGAAATATTCCCTTAAGTGAACTTATAAAAAAGCTTGGGCAAAAGCTTATGGGTACGGCTATTTCTGAGAAGGACCTAGAAAAATTCCCTTTACTTGTAAAGCTAATAGATGCTAATGATTGTCTATCAGTTCAGGTACATCCTAATGATGAATATGCTAGAATTCATGAAAATGGTGAGTATGGCAAAAATGAAATGTGGTATATAGTAGAAGCTAAACCTGGAGCAGAAATAGTGTATGGGGTTAAGACAGGGGTAACAAAGGAAGCTTTTTCAAAGGCGGTTAAAGAGGATAGCATTGATAGCTGCTTAAACTACTTAGAGGTTAAGGCAGGAGATTCAGTAAACATTCCAGCAGGCTTAATTCATGCCATTGGAAAAGGCATCCTCATAGCTGAGATACAACAAAACTCAAATACAACCTATAGAGTTTTTGATTATAACAGATTGGATATGCTTGGAAATAAAAGACCTCTTCATATAGATAAGGCACTTGAGGTAATTAACTTTGATAATTGTAATATAAGCGGAAAACTTATAGGAGTTAGGACAAGCTTAACCAAGAGTTCCTATAAGGATAGGTTGGTTTCAAATCCTTATTTTACTGTTGAGGTATATAATATTAAGGACGAAGTAGAGGAAATAGCAGATGGTAGTAGATTCTTCCTTTACACCGCTTTAATGGGGAGCGGAGAACTATTATATGAGGGTGGTAGGGAAAAAATAATTAAGGGCGAATCAATATTTATTCCAGCCTCCTTAGGTAAATATAAAATAACAGGAGATCTTAAGTTAATAAAGTCTTATATTTAGGGGATACAACTTTAGTTGTGTCCCCTTTCCTATTAATCTACTTACAACCTTTAGTTATTTAACTCTAATTACAATTTATAAAATGGTATTTTCAACAAAGCAATTAAAGTTAATAACATGATGGTATAATATAGGTTATAATAAAAGCAAACAATTATCATAGATCGATTTAAAATGTGGATGTTAACCCACTATTCCTATAAAAATGCTTGTGTTAACAATAGAAGGAGTGATATAATTGGCAGAAGTAATATTAGAGCTTAATAACCTCTATAAAAGTTTTGATAATCAGGAAGTTGTACATAATTTATCCATTAAGGTTGAAAAAGGTGAGTTTATTACTCTTCTTGGTCCAAGTGGTTGCGGTAAAACTACTACATTGCGGATGATCGCAGGCTTCGAAAATCCGAGTAAAGGGAGAATCTTCTTAGAAGGGGAAAGTGTTGAAGGAATAGAACCAAATAAAAGGAATGTTAATACAGTATTTCAAAATTATGCACTGTTTCCTCATATGAATGTATATAACAATATAGCCTATAGTCTTAAGATTAAGAAGGTAAATAAGGAAGAAATAAAAAAGAGAGTTTATGACATACTTGAGATGGTTCAACTTAAAGGTTATGGGAAAAGAATGCCAGATCAACTAAGTGGTGGCCAAAGACAAAGGGTGGCCATTGCTCGTGCGCTTATCAATAATCCAAAGGTGCTACTTCTTGATGAGCCCTTAGGAGCACTTGATTTAAAGCTTCGTAAGCAGATGCAGCAGGAGCTTAAAAACCTGCAGAAAAAGTTTAACATTTCCTTTATATATGTAACCCATGATCAAGAAGAAGCTTTAAATATGTCAGATAGGATAGCAGTAATGAACAAAGGAATGATAGAGCAAATAGGCACTCCCAGAGAGATATATGAAAGACCTGAAACAAGATTTGTAGCAAGCTTTATAGGTGAAGCAAATATTATTGATGCTAAATACATAAACGATGAATTAACATTAACAAATGTGGATTTAAAAGAAGAAAACAGTATAACCTTTTCCATAAGACCCGAAGATATAAAGTTTGCATTAGAAGGGCAAAAGGGCTTAGGCCTTGAAGTTACTGTAAAAGAATATAATTATGTAGGAAATATGATTAAGATTGTTACACTGCTTGATAGTGGACAAGAGCTACTTATATATTTATATGATAAGAAGGCAGAGAAACTTCAACTTGGAACTAAGCTTTGGGCTTATTGGGACAAGGAGGTAATGACAATTCTAGATAAGGGGGCGAAAAGTGTTTAAGAAAATAAAGAAGCTTGATATATTTAAAATTGTATTCATATATCCTTTGGCCCTTTGGATGGTTATATTTGTAGCCATACCTCTTATATATATAATAGTAATAAGTTTTGCCCAAAGGTCAGCCTCAGGGGAAATAGTATATAGCTTCAATTTGAGAAATTATACTACTATGATAAGTCCGCTATACTTTAAGGTGTTTTTTGACTCCATATCCTTAGCCTTTGTTTCAACCTTACTAGCCTTGCTATTTGGTTATCCCTTTGCTTATTTTATTGCAAAGGTAAAAAAAAGGTGGCGGGTTATCTTACTATTATTGGTAGTGATTCCTTTTTGGACAAATTCCTTAATAAGAATCTATGGTTGGATGATACTCCTTAGGACGGAAGGAATAATCAATCATTTTCTTTTAGCAATAAAGCTTATTCATGAGCCTATTAAAATGCTATATAGCTATGGAGCAGTACTAGTTGGTATGGTTTATATGCTCTTTCCTTTTATGGTATTACCTTTATATAATTCCATTGAAAAAATGGATAAATCCTTAACGGAAGCCTCAAAGGATTTGGGAGCTTCCAGATGGAAGTGCTTTTTTACAATCACTCTACCCCTTACTATGCCGGGGATAGTAGCAGGCTCTATACTTGTATTTGTTCCATCTATTGGACTGTTTTTCATACCAGATTTAATGGGTGGAGGAACAGTAATGTTAATTGGTAACCTTATAAGAAACCAATTTCTCCAAGCAAGAAACTGGCCTTTTGGAGCAGCCTTATCAATTGTTATGATATTTGTAGCCTTACTGCTTATTGGAGTAGCTACAAAGCTTCTTGGCAAGAAGGTTGATTTGGAGGTGTTTTAATGGGAAATAGAATTATAAAAATATTTTCAAAGTTCTATATGCTTTTAATATTTACATTCTTATACTTTCCTATATTCATAATAGTAATTTATTCTTTTAATGCATCTAAGTCCAATGTATTATGGACTGGGTTTACTATGGATTGGTATAAAAAACTACTGGAGGATGAAAATGTTATAATAGCACTTCAAAACAGCTTAAAGATAGCATTTAGCAGCACAATTATATCTTCAATTATTGGTACCACTGGCGCTGTTGCTATGTATAAATATAATTTTAGAGGTAAGAAGGGGATAGATTTACTTTTATATATTCAGATTATAATACCGGAAATAATCATGGGAGTTTCCCTCCTTAACTATTTTTCAGTATTAAATATGGAATTTGGGTTATTTACTTTGATTTTAGCTCATACCACCTTTTGTATACCTTTTGTATATATATTGGTGAAGGCCAGATTAGCTGGGTTTAATTCATCCATCGAGGAAGCAGCCTTAGATCTTGGAGCAGGAAAGTTTACAGTATTTAGGACAGTAACTTTTCCACTAATTTTGCCAGGGATAATCTCTGGGGCAGCTCTTGCTTTTGCAATATCTTTCGATGATGTTATCATAAATTTCTTCGTGTCAGGACCGGAGAGTACAACCTTACCAATCAAGATATTTTCAATGTTAAGGTTTGGACTATCTCCAGAAATAAATGCGTTATGCAGTATTATGCTGATTATAACTTTATTCGTTCTAATGGCTTCACAGTCAATTAGGATTAAAAAACAAAATTAAGGGGTGTTATCATGATGAAAAAAATATTAAAATTTGTAAGCTTGATGCTTATTGCAATCCTTACACTAGTAGGATGTAACAGCAAAAGTTCAACTAAGGGTAGTGGGGATAAGGTTTTAAATATCTTCACCTGGGCAAATTATGTGCCTGATAGCGTGGTTAAGGAATATGAAAAGAAAACCGGTATCAAGGTTAACTATGCTAACTTTTCAACAAATGAGGAAATGCTCTCAAAGCTTCAAGCGGTTAAGGGAGGAGAATATGATGTTGTAATCTGTGCGGATTATATAATCCAGGTTATGGCAAAAGATAAGAACGTGCTTATGGCCCCAATAAATAAGGACAATATACCAAACTTCAAAAATGAAGATCCAGCTTATCTTGATCAGAGTTTTGATAAGGGCAACAAATATTCAGTGCCTTATACTCTAGGTAGTCAAATGATAGTATACAATCCAGATAAGGTTAAAAAAGAAGTTACAAGCTATGCAGATTTATGGGATAGCTCCTTTAAGAGCTCTTTAGTACTTATAGATGATCCAAGGTCAATAATCGGAGTAGCTTTAAGAAAGCTTGGTTATGGTATAAACGAAACGGATGCTGCTAAGCTTGATAAAGCTAAGGAAGAGCTTAAAAAATTAAAACCTAATGTTAAGCTCTTTAATGCAGATACACCTCAAGACAGCCTTATAAGTGGAGATGCTACAGCTGGTATTATGTGGGGCTCCCAAGCTTCAGCAGCTGTTAAAGGAAATCCAAAACTTAAGATAGTTTATCCGTCTGAAGGAACCACAGTGGAAGAAGATAACTTCATAATCCCAATTAAGGCTCCTCATATGAAGAATGCGGAAAACTTTATAAACTTTATGCTTGAAGGAAAGATAAGCAATGAAACTACCACAACAACAGAATATATTAATACCACCACAACAGCAAAGCCTTTTATGTCGCAAGAATATTTAAATAATAAAGCAGTATTTATTCCAGCAGAGGATTTAATCAAAGCTATGCATATATTGGATATAGGAGATACAGCAAAAACCTACGATTCAATTTGGTCAGAATTTAAACAGCAATAAGGGAGTGGTATCATGGATATCTATGATCTAGTAATAAAAAATGGAGCACTTGTTGATACGGAAAATAATAAAGTATATACAGGTAACATTTGCATTAATGGCAGTAAAATAGTTAAGCTATCAGAAGACTCTTTAGAGGGTCAGCTCACAATAGATGCTGTAGGCTTAGTAGTCTGTCCAGGTTTCATAGATATTCATGCACATTTAGATGGAAATATAGATTTTGGTAGGCTAGCAGCTCTTCAGGGTATAACTACCTCCATCGGTGGAAACTGCGGAGCTGGTCCGAGCGAGATAGGAATATTTCTTGAAAAGCAATCTGAAATTGGTTTCCCCATAAATCAAGGGCAACTTATAGGTCACTCCTTTACCTTAAGAAATAAAGCAGGGATTGAAAGCCCATACCTTCCTGCTACTAAGGATCAAATTGCTATCATGCTAGGTCTTGCAGAAAAAGCTTTCAAGGAAGGAGCCCTGGGTTTATCCTTTGGTTTAGAATATTCTCCAGGGGCCTCCCATGAGGAAGTTGTAGAGCTTTGCAAGTTTGCAGCCAGCTATGATAAATTGGTGCCTATCCATACCTATGTTAATAACCCTGAAAACCTTGATTCTCTTACCTATGTGATTGAACTTTCAAGACTTACAGGAGCTCACATATTAGTATCCCATTTCGTGTACCAATATGGATATGGAGTTATGACCAAGGCCTTAAAGCTTGTAGATGAGGCAAGAAGCCAGGGCTTAAAGATTTCTGTAGATAGCGGTATGTACACAGCCTTTTGTACTGGTATGGGAACAACAATATATGATGAGGAATACATGAATAAGTTTGGCTGGAAATATTCAGATCTTTTAGTTGCCAGTGGAAAGCATAAGGGTAAAAGATTAAATGAAGAACTTTATCATGAGATGAGGAAACATTGCCCTAGGGAGTGTGTCATATGCTATCAAGGGGTAGAAGAGGAAATCTATGAAGCTCTAGAAAAGGAATATGTAGTACTATCAACAGACACAGGTCCGGGGCCTAGTGGAGATGTTACAGAAGGACATCCTCAAAACACCGGAAACTTTCCAAGATTCTTCAGAAAACTTGTTAGGGAGCTTAATAGACTTACTCTACTGGAGGCAGTAAAAAAGTGCACCATCATGCCAGCAGAAATTCTAAAGCTTAAGGATAAGGGAAGATTGTCTGAGGGAAAAGATGCGGATATTGTTATATTCGACTTGGAAACTATATCAGATACCTCAGATTTTCCAGGGCAAGGAAGTCCAGACTCAAAGCCTACAGGTATAAAGTATGTGATAGTTAATGGAAAAATATTAGTTGAAGATGGAAATATAAAGGACATACTACCAGGCAGTATTATAAAAGCTTAGAGGTGAAGACTTATGAATATATTGATTACCAATGACGATGGAATAGATTCTTTAGGTATAAGGTTACTTGCAAAGATAATAGAAGAGGAGCATAAGGTAATTGTAGCAGCTCCACACGCCGAGAGAAGTGCCTGTGGTCATTCTATAACTTTAAATAAGCCCCTTACAGTTAAGGAAGAAAAGCTGATGGGTGTTTTTTCCAAAGCTTATAGTATAGATGGAACTCCAGCAGATTGCGTTAGGATAGGTATAGAGAAATTGGCAAAGGTTAAAGTAGACCTCATTATTTCTGGAATAAATCGAGGCTATAATCTTGGGGTAGATGTCTTATATTCTGGAACTGTTTCTGCCGCGGTAGAAGGTGCCTTATATAGGATCCCATCCATTGCCATATCAACTCAACCTGGGAGCAAAGCAGAAATGGAAAAATATTACCAATATGCTGCAAAAGCCCTTAAAGAAATAATAAAGCTGCTTCCTTTAAAGGGAAAAATTAATCTTTACAATATAAATGTTCCAGGAATCCAGGAAGAATATATAAAAGGCACAGTTGTATGCCCACTAGCAAACCAACTATATTCCAATGTTTTTACTGAATTAGATGAAGCTAAGGAATTATATAATCTTACGGGAAGTGTAATAGACTTAGGTCCTACCGATAGGGATATTCATTATATAGAAGAAGGATATATCACTATAACTCCAATAAAATATGATTTAACAGATTATGCGTCTTTGGATAAGCTTAGAGCTATATTCAATGATAAATAAAAAAAACTACTAGAAGCTTAATGCATCTAGTAGTTTTTTTATTGAACTTTATTATAATAAGTCGTAAATTATAGGATCAGTCATCTTAATCTTATTTTGTATACCACTTAAAAGCTTTTGAGTTCCCTGAGTATCTCCGAGTAATAGACCACCGCATAATATATTTTCCTTGAAGAATAATTTCTTATATATCCCTTTATTTTTGTCTACAACACTAAGTTCCTTTAAACCATCTCCTACTAATTGTCCACAGGAAAACAGCTCTAGACCAATGGTGTTAAATATTGAAGAAGGTATAAAATCTAAAAAGGATTTTTCATCCCCTACTGCATTAATACCTGCAACCTTTCCCATTTCATCTGCTGCAGGCCAATTCCCATAAACCTTACCTTCAAACTCAGCAGCATCTCCGCAAGCATAAATATCCTTAATATTTGTTTCCATCTTATCATTTACCAGTATGCCACGTTTAGTTTTTACATTTGAATCTTCAGCTAAAGACTTTTCCGATTTTATTCCTACTGAAAATAGCACCAAATCACTGTTTAATATGGTCCCATTTTTAAGCTTAACTCCTGTTACAAAGTTTGTTCCTACTATTTCGGAAACAACATTGTCAAGAATTAGATCAAGACCGGACTCATCCACTTTCGTCTTTAAAATAGCAGCACCCATATCATCTAGCTGATTAGGGAGTAGTCTTGGAAACATTTCTATGACTGTAACATTAAAGCCTTGTTTTTTGATCTCAGAGGCAGCCTCAAGACCAAGGAGACCACCACCTACTACTACTACATTCTTCATATTTTTTTGTTGCATATCTTTAAGATGAGCTTTGATATTATTCCCATCCTCTAAGCTTCTTAAAGTATATACACCCTTTTTATAAAAGCCCAGTATCTTAGGTATAAAATTATTACTACCACTTGCAATTATTAGCTTGTTATAATCTACCTTTGTATTATCATTTAATAGTAAATATTTATCTAGCTTATTTATTTCAATAACTTCTTTATTTAATATAACCTCTATATTGTTATCTTCATACCAGTTATCCGGTTTTATAAATAGATCCTCAAATTTTATTTCCTTACTTAAATATGTGGAAAGCTGAGGCCTAAAATATGATAAATAATTTTCCTTAGATATAATCTTTATACTACAGCTTTTATTTCTTTGCCTTATGGCTTCAGCAGCATAAAAGCCTGCGGCTCCATTTCCAAGGATAACATAATCCTCTGTATTAAAGGACTCAAATTCTATTGATTCTTCTTTTATTTCTACAAACTTATCCTGACCTGCTCCACAAGCTGGGCACTCATTAGGAGGAGTAGAGCCTTCTACCACTAACCCACAAATTATGCATCTCCATTTTCTTGTGGTGCTTTTTTTATCCTGGGGAGTGTTTTTCTTTAGCTTTTCCTTTATAGCTTCAGCAAAACTTTCTCCGAATCGAAAGGCATCCTTTAGATCCCCTTCTGTAGGTTTGAAATTAATTTTCATACCAGGAAGAATATTAAGCTTTAGTTGCTTTAAGCGTCCTTCTATATTTGGTACAGCCTCTCCACTCCAACCGTAGGAGCCAAAGGCTGCGGCCACCTTTTTGCCATGGACTATTGGGTTTAAGGAAGTTAATAAATCAAGTATAGGTTCTAAGGCATCACCATTTATAGTTGGAGAGCCAAATAAAATACCTTGAGCCTTTCCTATCTTTTCAAGAATCTCTTCTTTTTTACTGTAGATAATATTAAAGCTGTCAACCTCAATGTCGCCAGAGGCTTTTATTCCTTCTTCTATCTTTTGAGCTAAGGCTTCCGTATAGCCATAAGCGGAAACATAGCTTATCACAACCCTAAGAGTGTCATCTTGAGTAGGTGTACTCCAAGTCTTATAAAGATCTATTACTCTTTGAATATCTTGTCTAAGTATAGGACCATGACCTGGACATACCATATTAAGCTTTAGGTCCTTAATTCTTTCAATTGCTGATAAAACATAGCTTTTAAAAGGACTCATTATACAATCAAAATAATATTTTAAAGATTCATTATAAGTATCCATATCTAAAATTTTATCATTATAGATTACTTCCAATTCTTCCACCATTGAATTTTCTGAATTAACCTTAGGACAATAATGACTTCCGAAGGAATCACAGGTAAAGAGAATATTATCTTCTTCTAAATATGTATAAATGGAATCTGGCCAATGAAGGAAGGGAGCTGATATAAATTTAAGAGTCTTATTTCCTAGGCTTAAGGTATCTCCATTCTTTACAACGATGGATGGAACCTCCATATTTGCAATAGCACTTATAAACTTAATTGCAGAAGCAGAACCAACAACCTTAGCATTTTTAGCTATTTGGAGTAGCTTAGCCACAGAACCTGCGTGATCAGGCTCTGTATGATCTAAAATTATGTAGGATATGTCCTCAATATTTATATTTAAAGACTTAAGTCTTTCTAAGTATTGATCAAAGAACCTTTCCTTAACTGTTTCAAAAACCGCAATCCCATCTGTTCCTTTCACCACATAGGAATTATAGGTTGTACCTAAGGGTGTATACATAATAATATCAAAAATTCTTAGCTCTGGGTCTAAAGCTCCAATCCAATATATATCTTTTTTTATTTCCAATGCCTTCATCAATTAACCACCTCTCCTATTATCATTATGTTAAGCTTATCATTAACAAACAATAACTATTATTAATTAGAATTATATTACATTAAATATTTAAAAGCAACATTATATCATTGAATTAAAAAAGTAACAATGCTATAATTTTTTATAAATTACTAAATCAGAAAGTGGGTTATTATATGAAGCTTCTCAAGAAAATAAACAAAAAAAGCTTGGAAAATTATTGGTTTTATTATAAGTTCCATACTTACGCTGCTATATTTGCAATAGTTGTGTTAATAGTATTTGTAAGAGGCTGCTATGGAAATGTTGATCCAGATGCGAGTGTATCCTACATAGGGCAAGCTGGCCTTAGTACTGAATTTACTGATGCAGTGCAAAAAGAATTTACTAAATATATTAAGGATGTAAATAAAGATAATAAAAAGGTTTTAAATATTCAGACTATTGCATTGGTAACTGGACAGGGGGCACAGCAAAAGGCACAATTAGAAACCTATGCAGGAGATTCGCAGATATTTATAACGGATAAAGATAATTACATAATGTATGCCGCTAATGGACTCTTTGCGCCCTTAGATAGTATTTCCACAAAGTATAATATAGACCTTCCCAAATATCCTAATTTAAAAGTGACCTCTTTGGAAAAAAAGGAAACCCATGTATATGGGATACCACTTATAAATAATGGTATATTAAATGGCGTTAATGGGTCAGATTCAGAACTGTATTTGTCAATTAGAGTTCTGAATACTTCTGATGCAAAGAATAAAACCAAGGTGGCAACCTATAACAATTGTATGCTTATTATAGATAAGGCTGCAGAACTTTGTAAATAGTAATGTATTGGAGGGCAAATGAATTACAGAATTTTAGGAAAAACTGGATTAAGGCCTTCAGTGATTGGTTTTGGGGGAATCCCAATCCAAAAGTTAAATATTGAGGAAATCAAGGAAATATTTTTTGAAGCACAAGAGCAAGGAATAAATTTTTTGGATAGCGCAAGGACATATACTATTTCTGAGGAAGCTATTGGTGAGGCAATAAAAGGACACCGAAACAAATGGATTATAGCCACTAAGTCAAGAGCTAGAGATTTTTCTTCCATGGAAAAGGATATAGTAATAAGCTTAAGCAATTTTAAAACTGAGTATATTGACCTATATCAGCTACATAATGTGAGGACAGAAGCAGATTATGAGAAGACTATGTCTGAAAATGGGGCCTATAAAGCTCTTATGTCCTCAAAGGAAAAGGGACAAATAGGTCATATTGGAATAACCACCCACAGCTTAGATATGCTAAGGATTTTTATAGAAAGTGGCAATTTTGAAACCATAATGTATCCTTATAATATAGTGGAAACGGAGGCTTTGGATCTATTTAAAAGAGCCAAGGAATTAAATATTGGAGTTATAGCTATGAAGCCTATGGCTGGAGGGGCATTAACAAAGGCTACGGTTGCTATGAAGTTCATATTGGAAAATCAAGATATATCTGTAGTTATCCCTGGCATGGCTTCAATTAAAGAGGTAAAAGAAAATGCCATTGTAGGGAATAAATTTATTTCTTTAACCTTAAAGGAGAGGGAAGAAGCCTTGGAAGATGCTAAAAAGTTAGGGGATAAGATTTGTAGAGGCTGTGGATATTGCGCTCCCTGTCCTGTGGAAATAGATATACCAGGTTGCTTTTTATTTAAAGGTTATAAGGACAGATATGATTTATCCCTTTGGGCTGAAAATAATTACTTTTCACAAGAGACAAGGGGGAAGGATTGTGTACAATGTGGAGCCTGTGAAAAAAGGTGTCCGTATGGATTACCTATAAGGAATATGCTTAAGGAAGTAAGAAAAACCTTTAATGAATAAAATACTTGTATAAATAGTAATATATGGGATATAATAAAGGTAAATAATGGCAACTGATTTTATTTTGCACTCTTAGGTAATCTAAGGGTGTACTTTTTTTGTTTGTATGATTATGTAATATGTTTTATAATATTAATTATAACAACAAAAGGGGAATTTTATATATGATAGGTACAATAATAAATGTTTTTGCAATAATACTAGGTAGCCTTATAGGACTAATCTTTAAGGGGGGTATGCCTAAAAAAATCAATGAAACATTAATGAATGGGTTAGCACTTTGCGTAATTTTAATTGGCATGTCTGGTGCCTTAAAGGGTATTGCCGGCTGTAGCATGCTCCTAGTAATAATTTCAATAGTAATAGGAGCAATCATAGGCGAAATATTAGATATTGATAAGGGTCTTAACAATTTAGGAAATAATCTTGAAAAAGGCTTAAAGGGTAGAGGCGGCAAAATTGCAGAAGGCTTTGTAGATGCAAGCTTATTATATTGCGTAGGAGCCATGGCAATTTTAGGAGCCATTCAAGATGGATTAACAGGAAATCATACTATATTAATTCAAAAATCTATGTTAGATGGTATAACGGCTATAACTTATGCTTCAACCTTTGGTATAGGGGTTATGTTTTCAGCAGTATCAGTTTTATTATACCAGGGAACTATAGCGCTTTCTGCTTCATTAATTAGTGGACTCTTAACAACGGATATAACAAATGCAATGAATGCTGTAGGGAGCCTTTTAATAATAGGTATAGGCCTTAACATGCTTAAAATTACAAAAATAAAGTTAGCCAACTTACTACCAGCAGTGATAATTCCTATTTTATATGAGCTTTTAATATTGGGATATAAATATGTAGCAGCTGTAGTAAATTAAGCAATTTGGGTACAAGCAATATGAATAAAAATTATAAGTTTCCACATAATAGGATTATATTAATTTTAATGAGGTGGTAATTTATGAGTGAAAGTATAAGTTGTAGTGCAACAAATTGTGTACATAATATTAGTGCACTTTGTAGTGCTAGAAAAATTAGAGTAGATGGCTCAAGTGCAAGCACAAGCTTTGAAACCAGTTGTGATACCTATGCGGGTAAAGGCTTTGTGAATGCAGTTACAAATCTTACAAATATGAATATACCTGGAGAGTTCAGACAAATAATGAACACTTCATCTATAGAGATGTCCCCTAAAGTTGAATGCACAGCTAGAAACTGTACCTTCAATCAAAATGAAACCTGCAATGCAGAAAGTGTATATATAAATGGTACCGGTGCAAAAGATAGTAGAAGCACCAGTTGCGAAACGTTTATTGAATAAAATAATGCTATCTGAAGTAACTTCAGATAGCATTATTTTATTCAATTATGGTACAAGCCTTGAGTATAAGAGGCACATAGCTAAGCTAAAAGTCACCGCTAGTAGGCTTTTATCAATCGCAAGAAAATGATTTTCTTAGATTATAAAGCCATACTATACCTAGTCTGAGGAAGAAATAATTGCCCAGGAAATGTATCTTGGTATTGATGTAATAAAAGCTTTTTAAAATAATTGTACTTTTGAACAGGATTTTCCTAAAAATGTTATTGCTTCAAATATTAACAGTAGTATAATAATACTATTATTATTAATATTAAAAGATAAGAATTAAGGGGGATTATTGTGGCAAAGAAGGTTAAGGTAATTTACCGTGGTATAGCATGGTTTTTCTTAAGTGTGATAGCAGCTGGTTCCTTTTCAGGGTGCAATTTTTTTATACCATCAGCTAAATATGGTCCACCAGCATCAACTAAATATGGCCCACCAACCGTGACAACCAGTTCTTATGGACAAAACAAAATAAAGGATATTCAAAAGGAAATAAAGTAATCAATATATAAATGTTAATTATCTGTAGTATAATAAAATAAAGGATACCCCAAAGGAAGTGAAACTATAAAATTCCTTAGGGTTATAGGGGTAAGCTATGAGGACCAAAATAAAAATCAAAGATAAAATTCAAATTTGGGGATGGCGTCAAGGGTTAAAGATTAGCGCTAAAATTCACGATTTGAATTATTTTTTTTGGGAGACATCACTAGGTTGTAATCTTAACTGTAGACATTGTGGCTCCGAGTGCGGTATGGATAAAAAAGGTGAGGAGCTCAGCGCTGAAAAGGTTCTTAAGGTTTTTAAAAACATTTCAGAAAACTACGATGCTCATAAAATTATGGTGGCAGTTACAGGTGGAGAGCCGCTATTAAGAACAGATTTGTTTGATATAATGGATGAGGTTAGCGCTATGGGTTTCCCCTGGGGCATGGTTACTAACGGAATGCTCGTGGATGAGGCTATAGTGGAAAAGTCCATCAAGGCAGGTATGAGAACCGTTTCTGTAAGCCTAGATGGGCTAGAAGCCTCTCACAACTATTTAAGGAATAATGAAAAGGCCTTTAAGGGTGCAATAAATGCTTTGAAACTATTTAATGATTCAGAAAGCTTTGATTGTGTAGAAGCAATAACCTGTGTATACAACAAAAACCTTGATGAGCTAGAGGAAATATATGAAATGCTAAAGGGGACGGGCATTAAAGCCTGGAGAGTATTTAATATATTTTCTAAGGGAAGAGCTGCCTTGGATGATAGCCTGTTATTAGATAAAAAAGGACTTATTAAGGTACTAGAGTTTATTAAGGGGAAAAGGGAAGCTCCCTCCAGTTTGGAAGTAAGCTATGCTGAAGAAGGCTATTTAGGTTGCGACTATGAAAGAAAAGTAAGGGATACCTTTTTTTATTGTGGAGCTGGAATCAATGTGGCAGGCTTATTAAGCGATGGTAGCTACAGTGCATGCCCTTCTTTATCTAGTGAGTGGAAGCAGGGACATGTTGATGAAACCGCATTTTCTGAAGTTTGGGAAAATAAATATAAAAACATGAGGGATAGAAGCTGGATGAAAACAAAGGAATGCATAACCTGCAAGGAGTGGAAAAATTGCAAGGGCTCAAGTCTTCATCTTTGGGACTGGAAAGATAATAATACAACCCTATGTCCCTATAAATTATTTAATACATAATAAAATAAAAAGCATATGAGGAATAAATGGAGGTTAATATGAAGGAAAATCCTGTGGTAATTAAAAATGAAGAATATGATATAGATATTGTGGATATAGGCTATGAGGGGGAAGGAATAGGAAAGTATAAAGGCTTTACTATTATAGTTCCTGGCGCTTTGGATACAGAAAAGGCAAGGGTGAAAATAGTAAAAGTAAATAAAAATCTTGCCTTTGGAAAGCTTATAAGTATCAAAATAGGTTCAAGAGATCGGGTGGAACCTATATGCAGCATATATAAAAGGTGTGGTGGCTGTCAACTTCAGCATTTGTCCTACGGGGGACAATTAAAATACAAAAGTAAAAGAGTTAAGGAATGTATAGAAAGAATAGGGGGCATATCAGATGTAGTAATTGAACCCATAATAGCTATGGAGCATCCCTATAATTATAGAAACAAGGTACAGCTTCCAGTAAGGAAAGAAAATGGTGAAATACAAATAGGATTTTATGCTCCAAGAAGTCATAACATAATCAACATGGATAGCTGCTTGCTTCAAAATGATGAGGCAGAAAAGGTAATTGAAATACTTAAGGCATGGATGAAGCTTTATAATATGGAGGCCTATAACGAAGAAACAGACGCTGGGTTAATAAGACATATAATGGTTAGAAATGCTTATAAAACTAATGAGGTAATGGTAGTTTTAGTAACCAATGAAAGAAACATTCCGAGTATTGAGGAGTTATTAATATCGCTAAAGGAAAACATCCCAAATTTAAAAAGTATTATACAAAACATTAATATCAATAAAACCAATCTTATATTAGGAAGAGAATGTGTTACACTATGGGGAAAGGATACAATATCTGACAATATAGGCTCCTTAAGCTTTAATATCTCTCCCTTATCTTTTTTTCAAGTAAACCCTATTCAAACAGAAAAGTTATACAATAAGGTTTTAGAATATGCAGACCTTAAAGGCTCAGAAACTGTTTTTGATGCTTACTGTGGGACAGGAACCATATCCCTATTTTTAGCGAAAGCTTCAAAGAAGGTTTATGGCATAGAAATAATTCCTGAAGCTATTGAAAATGCTAAGTTAAACGGAGCTGAAAATGGAATTAATAATGCAGAATTTATAGTTGGTAAGGCAGAGGAAGCTATACCTGAGCTAATAAATAAAGGTATAATAGCAGAGGTAGTAGTTGTAGACCCACCAAGAAAGGGTTGTGAGGAAAGGCTATTAATTGAAATAGGTAAAATGGCACCTGAAAAAATCATCTATGTATCCTGCGACCCTGCTACCTTAGCAAGAGATCTGAAGATAATAGTAGGTTTTGGGTATAAGGTTACAAAGGTTCAGCCTGTGGACATGTTTCCTATGACAGCCCACGTTGAGACAGTGGTGTTGATAGAGAAGGGATTTGTAGTCGATGAAAAAACCTCTGCTACTTTGAAAAAACCTTTGCAGAAGCATGAAAAAGAGGCAAGATAGAAACAATGATTAAAGCAGAACAAAACAAGTAGTGATTATTACTGGCGAAGCCAGTAATAACAACGACTAACATAGAAATAAGATAGGATTAAGGAGAGGTATTCCTTAATCCTATTTTCCTGTTCCTGTTTTATTCAAGGCTAAAACTCCAACAAAAACCAGATAAAAAAGCCAGAATAAAAGCATGATAAAACAAATAGGCAGGAAAAAATTAAGATAGAAAGCCAGATGAATCAAGGGTTAGATAAGGATTAAGTAGAAAGGCATGAATTAAAGATTGAATAGTCGGGTGAAGGAAAAATTGAACTTTGCAGGAGAAGAAGAGGATTGAAAAGAAAGAGAAAAGGCAGGAGAAAAAATGGATTGATGCAGGAGATAAATGAAAGAAAAAGGATTGAATTAGCTTGGTATCGAATTGAAAATAAGTTGGATTTATAGTATGATTTAGAGAAGAAAATGATAGATTTAAGGAAGGATTTCAATGCAGGAGCTTAATGCCTTCTTTGTAAGACTTTCTTCAAATTTGAAAATACTTTTGCGTCCGATGGGGTTATTATTACTGGATAGAAAGTTGGATTTGGTAGCAGGAGTTTATTCAAAGGGGACGCAGGAATGCGGGTTTGAGGGGTGCGATTTAGCAAGAGTTTATTCAATGCATCTATAGTAGAAAGAATTTTCTATAAAATATTGTTTGAGTTTTTTAAAATATGTAAATTAATGGATATATACTTGCTCTGAAGTAGAATAATTTGATTTATCCTCACAACAGTTTTGGATTGAATACAATAGGTGAATACTGATATTATCAATGTTTACCATATAAAACTACCTTAGTTCAAAATTTAATTTTGAGTATTACGTTGAAAATATCATTCCTTTGGAATATGGGAAGATAATAGTGAAAATATATATTCTAATAAAAAAGAAAAGCCTCAAGTCTCTCATTTAGCCTCTAAAGGCTTAAATGAGAGACTTTTATATTAGCCCATATAAAATTATTAAACTCTTTAATTAACCTATGATTCCTACCTTAAAATCTGTACAGAGTGTTCATGTTATCCCTATGTGTTAGGATAGTTGTCGTAGAGAAAATATAAGTATAGTATAAAGTATAGACTCTACGAGAGGAAAAATATAGTATGGGAAATAAAGCTTGGTATACATCAGAAGCAAGAAAAGAAATACTTGATAGAGTAACCGGTCAGGGGAAAGAAAGTGTATTAAAAGTATCTATCGATAAAAAGATAAACAAAGGTACTATCTATAAATGG
>DATCIH010000152.1:0-8903 GCA_036507955.1 Clostridiaceae bacterium
CTTCACGTTTAAACTTTGACCAAAAACCAAAATCGAAAATAATATCAACACCAATCGCTACAACTTCAAGTGATTTTTTAAAAAGATATTTCATTGTTTTCTCCTGCATTTCATCGTATAAATCACCACAATATTGACCAAATAAAGTTAGCATAATTTCATCACATGAAAGCAAAATAGCATTGTTTTCTTTTACAAGCTTCTTTGCGTATGTAGTTTTACCGCTACATAGTTTACCACAAATAAGCATTACTTTAGACATTTTATATCCCCCCCATTTGAAATCTCCGTTAGTTCATCATAGAATACCTTTGTTACGTAACTTAGGAAAACTTAAAATTATTAAGCAATAATTTCTAATTATTCTTTTCAGTCTCTTTTTTTACAAACTTATCCGAATAATGCCATATCATAAATATTAAGATTAATACGCAACATGATAAGCCAACGACAATACTGAATTTTTTATAATGTATACAAGTCGATAATAGCCATAGAATACCAAGAATTGTTATAATCCACCTTGCCTTATTCATTTTCATGTTTATTTTCCTCCATAAAATAAATATACCCTCGATTCTCAATTCTAAAAAATCATTAAAACAGAAATCAACTTAATAGACCTCTTTAGAATATTTGTCTTAAGTTAGGAGAATGCTTGCAATATTTTCCATTCCTATTCAATATTCTTTCGATACCCTCGATACCCTCTTTTTATTAAATTTGATAAATCTTCTATTCGTAAAAGAACTCTTCCAGTAATTCTACTTGAATCTACAATTTGTATACTTTTTTTCTCATTATCTAAAAAACTTATAAATATCATAACATGGCTTCCAGGTAGAAGTATAATATCACCAGGTAGAAGTAAATTCGTTGAATTTAAAGGTGTTGCAATATTAGTTATTGACACAGTAGATACTCTTTTTGTTAAACCCCAGCAAATTTTAACAAGCCCAGAACAATCAACACCAACACAATACTTACCAACCCCATTATCTCTATAGTCTGGTACATTACCTGCAAACTTTCCGTCTGCAATTCCAGTATCAAACTCTTCAATTGTAGTACAACCACCCCAATTATATGGTACTCCCTTATTGAATTGCTCTATTATCCACCATCCACAATTATATTTATTACTTATATAATTTAAATCTGGCGTATTAACTAAAATCCCATCAGTATCATACCCATGAAAGAGGTTATTAATAGTCGACTTCCATATATGATTAGCATAAGTTACAGCACATGAAACCACATTTTCTCGCCAAAATTCATTATCTAAATTATTGTTTTTCATATCTACCTCCCAAAATTCTTTCTTCTAACTCGCTTGATTATAAGAAAATACAATTATACAATATCCCAAATATTTATTTAATGGACCATTTAAGAATATTTTTCAGAATAATTTTATTCAAGTGAAAGATTTTGAATGATATTTCTATATATAAGATAATGTGCTTCATCAGACGGGTGTAACCCATCATGTTTTTCACCCTTACCAACCATTAAGTCTTCTAAAGTGTGACCAGAATTCATCAATTAGCTATTGATATAGTCATAATGACTTATAAATTGTACTTTTTCTTCTTCCGACACATCTTTTATCACATTGTTTACATTGCCCATTGTATATAGACGATTGGGATACGCCTGATTCTTTGGAGTAGAAGGATTGGGAGACATCAGAATAATTGTCTTATTTTCGTGTTTAAGATATTTAACAATATAAGTGAGGTTGTTATATAGAGCTGTCATACCCTCCACTTGCTTTCTATCATTTGCACCAACCAAAATGAGTATTATGTCGTCAGTCTTGTTATATAAATTCAATAAATTATCCCTTAAATGTGTTGATGTTATATTGCTACATCCATTATTAACTACATGACTTTTCGGGAAGTTTTTAACTATGTACTTTGTCAGAAGCGAAGCCCAACATTTTTGCCCCAGTTGTCGCTTGAATTGAATACCATCAATGGTGATGAAAAGTTCTCCTGAACGGTTATTGTCCGAACTACCTCCCCCTGCTGTAATGCTATCACCTATTAGCTTTATTATTGCACCTCTTTTAAGTATTGCCTTAATTGTTTCAAAATTATGGTCCATTCAAGCACCTCTCTTTATACATAAAATGCAAATAACTCTTAATTGATAATATATTAACTTTGTGACATCACTACAGAAGATTGCGATAAAACGAAATGAAAATCATGCTCATATTTGCTTAATTTCATTTAAACATTGCATACAAAAATTGTTTAGTTTTAATATATTGTATAAAATATTTTCTTGAAGTCTTTCACTCGTATTTAAAGCTTTTTCATACATATCTATTGATATAACCTTTTGTTCCAATGCTTCTTCAAGTTCATCCATATCATCAATTATTATTTTTCCATCAGGATAAACAATCAAATCTAAAAATAAATCATTTACGTAGACAATTCCGTCTTCATCAAAGCCATAACCATCAATAATATCAATATACCAAGCAATCATGTCATCTCTGCCATTTATAACTACCATTATTGTGAAATCTTCATTTTCAGGTAAAATTCTTAACCATTTCATTCCACTATCACAAAATATAATTTCTTCGCCATTATAATTCCATGTCTGTGGCATAGTGACACTATCCAGTAATATCAGTGCAACATAACAATTAAACTCCTTATTACTAATCTTTTTCTGAATATATCTTTTATTTTCAATAACTTTAAATACATCACACGTAAATCTATCTTTCTTAATTGTTAACTGTTTCATATAATCTCCCAATTTTTATATAAATAATTTCATTTGTCACAACGGAAGAAAAAGCGAA
Source organism: Clostridiaceae bacterium (assembly GCA_036507955.1). Taxonomy (GTDB): domain Bacteria; phylum Bacillota; class Clostridia; order Clostridiales; family Clostridiaceae; genus DATCIH01. The sequence goes on from DATCIH010000152.1 coordinate 2,834, forward strand.
TTAATTAATTAAATCTACTTCAAGCTCAATAATAAAATCTTCATTTTCATCAATAATTTCAACAGAAATTTTATCTACTATTGTGGTAAAATTTTCTTTAATAAGTTTAGTATCTTTAAATGCTACATTTAAATTTTCTTTTGAAGTAAAACTACCTATTGTCATATGAGGCATAAATGTTTTTTCACTTAGCCAATCAAGTTTATAGTTTTGTAAGATTCCTGTATATAATTTTTTACTCAGTTCCTTTATTTGTTCATTACCTTGCTTTATGTCTAAAAATAAATACATACCTAAGACGTTATTAACTTTTACCATCTCCTGTAAAGTCAATCTAAACTGTCTTGTTCCATAAAGTACTTTCTTCAAATGTTCCTTAATTTCAATTGATGTAAGATTACTAACAAAAGTAAACACCAATGTAATGTGTGGTCTAACGTGATTTGCAAGTGGGTCATATTTTTCTCTTATTTCATTTATAAAATTAATATTTTCAAACTGTGGAAATATCATTATGGTTCTTTTCTTGATATTACAATTCATCTTAATCCCCCTCAGTTTATAAATATATTACATCTCAATAAAATACTAAATCGTCCCCTAAGAATATTACGAACTATTAATCAATTATGATTATGATAATACAATGCCTTTTTCTATTTTATTTCCTTTTAAAAATTCTTTTACCTCAAGAGGTTTCCCCCCTGGAAACTGTAATATTTCTATAATCAGAATACCGTTATTGGTGGCGACTGTAATTCCTTCATTATTTGCATCTATGATATAACCAGGTGGTTTAATAATATTTGCCTCTAATGACTTGGATTTGAATATTTTAATTGGAATATCTTTATAATAAGTATGAGCAGTTGGCCATGAGTTTATATTTTTATATGGCCAAGAACTCAATCCTCTTATTAAATTATGTATGTTAATACTACTGTCATTCCAATTAATCTTTGCCATTTGCTTGTTTAACATCTGTACATAAGAACTTCCATCACTCTGTTGTTTTACCCCACAAATTTTACCTGTGATAATTCCATTTATTGTTTCCTCTAACAGTTCAGCACCGTTTATTTTTAATAATTTGTACAATTCTCCTGCTGTCATAGATTCAGATATGTCAAACTCACTTCTCATAAGCATATCACCCGTATCTATACCAGTATCCATTAGTATAGTTGTATTTCCAGTTGTTATTTCCCCATTTATTAAACTCCAATTTATTGGTGATGACCCCCTATACATTGGGAGGAGAGATGCATGTAGATTAATACATCCGAGTCTTGGTATGTCAAGTATATGCTTAGTTATGATTTGACCATATGCTACAACAATAATAAAATCAGGTTTTATTTCTTTTAATTTATCAATAATTACAGAGTCTGTTTTTATTTTTTCGGGCTGAAAAATTGGAATTTGATTCGATAGTCCGACCTCTTTGATTGGTGAAATTGCTACCTTTTTCCCTCTTCCACTTGGTTTATCAGGTTGTGTTACAATCGCACTTACATTATATTTCTCTATCATTTTCTTCAATGAGGGAACTGCAAAATCAGGAGTTCCCATAAAAACTATTTTCATTATTGATACCTCCCTTTGATACTACAAAATATATTTTGTAGTTATTCATTAGTTACACAATATTCTACAATTGTAATTCTCCTATTTGTAAATTATAGCATAATTTGCAAATGGATTATAACTATAATTGTAATTGTTATAAACTACTTATATAATCTATAATCTATTTTGTGGTTTTCCCATGACTACTGTTGTACTTCCCAATTAATGGTTATGGCATCATTTTTTAATCCATATCTACTAATAATCAATTCATTCCAAGTTCCTGCATATTCTCCTGCTATCTTTCAATCTTTCCCTGAAGTTTTTTTTCTTTGATATTTCTCACTCATACTAAGGAGTTTATTTAATCTTTTCTGCTACTCTGTAGTCGAGCACTAAACTCGTACAACGAATCCCCCACAAACCAGCATTCCTGCGTTCACATTTCTGTACCAATTTTTCTAAAGTCGTTCAACAACTCCTGCAAAGCTCCCATTTTAATTCCCTCATTCTCCCAATCCCAGGGAACAAAGTCGTTCAAAATTTCAATTACTCAACAGGAATTTAGGGTTAGCCTTTCCTGCTTAAAATCAATCTTTTCCTCAATCTCTTATTCAGAATCCTTAATTCAGGAAGCATTTCATCAATCTTTTATTGGATTTATTCATCTATTCTTTCATTATTAATGTCAATTGCATCTCCTACATTTTCTCCTGTATACCCTCAATCCTTTCTTCAATCCTTCATTTCCTGGGTCATTCTTCAATCATTATTCATTCGTCAGTTCTATATTTATTCTCGCTTAAAGAGGCTATTTCCAAGCCTTATTATTAGATGCATTGAATAAACTCCTGCATTGAAATCCTGCCAAAAATCCATCATTTACTTCTCTAAATCCTGCTATAACTCCAACTTATTTTCAATTGAATACTAATCAAATTCAACCTTTTTTCTTTCATTTATCTTTTTATTCTCCTGCATCAATCTCCCTTTTCTCCTGCCTTTTCTCTCTCTTTTCAATCCTCTTTTTCTCCTGCAAAGTTCAATCTTTCCTTCACCCCACTATTCAATCTTTACTTCATGCCTTTCTAATCATTCCTTATCTAAGCCTTGATTTATCTGGCTTTATATCTTTATTTCTTCCTGCCTATTTGCTTTATCTTAATTTAAATCTGCCTTTTTTATCTGGTTTTTGTGGGGTTTTTAGTGGTGAATAAAACAGGAACAGCTTCTCGTTGCGAGGTTATTTGGCTGGGGTGGTGGGGGGTGTTTTGGGGGGGAAATACAGGAAGGTGATACAGGAGAAGGTTCTATTTTTCAGTTATTTTTTGGGCTGGATTTGGGTAAATGGTAAAACAGGAACAGGAAAATAGGATTAAGTAGTCTCTCTCCTTAATCCTATCTTATTTCTGGCTTAGTTGTGGATATTACTGGCTTCACCAGTAATAATCACTACTTGTTTTATTCTGCTTTAATCCTTGTTTCTACCTTGCTTCTTTTTCATGCTTCTGCTCAGGTTTTTTCAAAGTGGCAAGGGTTTCTTCATTGGCTACACTTATTAGCCTGTTTTTTCTACCTTAGTTCAATCTTTTTAATCAGGTTTTAAATCTTGAAAGGGGTGGTATTGAGACAGGAATGTTAAAGTGCTTTTGTGAATACAGGAAAATCTTCTTGCTCTTCTATCTTGCTTTTTAATCGCTCTTTTATCTGGTGGGATGATATGGCTTTTCTTTGAGGGTGGAGGGTAAAATAAATAAACCAGGAAGGAAACAGGAGTTTCTGCTCCTATTTCTACCTGGTTTTATTGAACAACTTTGTTACTTGTTGAACGAGTTTATTGCTTGTTGAACGAGTTTGCTTCATGGATACAACAGATGTTCTTCTGAAAGAAAGTTGTGAAAATATGTATACCCATAATTAAGCAATTAGTGATCTATAATTTTCAACTAATGAAACAAATTTGTTAAAACCACATCAGTATTCTATTAATATCTTACATTGTTCTAAAAGAAAGTTGTTAAATATGAGATTGAATTAAAACTTAAAGCGTCATTTATACCTAAGATAATTATCTAGTCGAGTTTGTATTTTATTTCTATCCTTAATGACTTAAACTTTTAAGCAGGAAAGCTCAAAATAACATGCTTTTATATACAAATTGGCTACCTGAATATTGTTCAAATACAAAATGAAACCGATACACGAATAATGTTCTTTGAAAAGTAAATAATACGGCAGTTAAAATACAAACGCTTACTATATTTCACATAAAAAGTAGTATATGTTTAAGAAAAGATGTTATAATTATCAATAGTTAGTTCGAAATAGTAGAATATTGTACATGAGAAGCATTCAGAAAATAAATGTTCCAGCTGAGATAAGCCGCTGGCCTTGGTTCTTACTGCCAACGGTACCAATGGCAGTAAGTTAATATTCTTGCGACAAATAAGATTATAGTCAATTGAAAGTAAGTCTGTCTTCATTTGCTTTTTTATGAAATTATGAAGCTATTTATTTCAAAGTAGGAATTTTAGTAACGCTAACGATACTGTTGATTTGTTCTATGTTTAATTTATATTGAATGGAGGTAGTTATGCTAAATCATATTGGTACTCAAATTATTACAACAAAAAAGTTGACTTTACGTAGGTTTACGGTAGACGATAGTAAAGATGCTTTTGAAAAATGGACGAGTTCCTACGATTCAAGATTCTGGGAGCCTATGCATAAAATTATTGAAGAAACAGAACAAATGATTAATGAATATGTAAAAAATTACGACAATGCAGACTGGTATATGTGGGCCGTTATCTATGAAAATGAACTTATTGGCTTGGTTTGCGGAAATGAAATAAACGAAGATATAAAAAGCATCTGTATCGGATATTGTATAACAAAATCTTGCTGGTCTAAGGGAATAGCCACAGAGGCAAGCAAAGCTCTTATTGAATATTTCTTCGATATAGGTTTTAATAGAGTTTTTTCATACCATAATCCTCTAAATCCCTCAAGTGGAAGGGTTATGCAAAAGTGCGGTATGATAGCAGAGGGAAAAATCAGGGGTGGTTCGATGTTTGCCGGGGAAATCTGTGATTGTTTACAATATTCAATATTAAAATCAGATATTAACTAATAAATTTTGGTGGTGTAACTGTGAATAAAATCAAGAATATAGTTAAGACATATTTTGGAGTTGATTGTACTGAATTAACCGAAATTCATGGCGGTTTGTCTGCTATGAATTATAAAATTAAAACAGATAGCAAGACTTACTTTTTAAAAGTGTATGATAAAAGAAAGACTCAAGCGTCTATGTGGACTGAAAATATAAATTATTACATGCCGATTTTGGTGTGGCTCAATGAAAACACTAAACTGAAAGGTAGGATTGTTCGTCCAATAAAAACAAATATGGGCGATTATAGTTTTGACGACGAAGAAAATGTTTTTTTATTGTTTGATTATATTGAGGGTGAACCTATCGGGAAAACATTGACGCATGGTCAAATTTTAGAAGCAGCCGATATAATGGCTTGCTTACATAGTAATGGCATTGAGATTCCTGTCAATACGGAACAAATAAAAGAGGATTTTTCTGTACCTTTCTGTTTTTCATTAGAACATTTTATTGCGGAGAATTATTCAACATCACCTGCGGATGTTAAATCAATATTGCAACCTAGTTTAGAACAACTTATATCGAGAAATAATGAAGTAAAATCATTATCGGAGAAGGTTAAGTTAAAAAATATTAAGATGGTGCTTTGTCATACAGACGCACACGGTTGGAATCTTATTCAGAGCGAATATCTAGTTCTCGTGGACTGGGAAGGACTAAAACTGGCACCTGCTGAAGCTGATCTGACTATGTTTACAAAAAAAGAATATTGGGATATATTTATCCAACACTATAATAAGCAGCGTCCAAATTTCATTTTGGATAATGATTTGTTTTCGTTTTATATCCTTAGAAGAAAGATAGAGGATATTTGGGCGTTTATTGAGGGTATTCTGTTTAATAATCTATCTGATGAACAACGAGAAAGCGATTTGACGTTTCTCTCAAAGTGTTGCAATACACTGGATGATTTATATTTCGAATTGTGAAATATCTTTGTTATAATATTTCGCAGTCTATGTATAATATAAGCGGAATGAAACCGCTATCGCGGTGGTGTAGGTAGAAGATGCGAAGGAACGACGAGAAATCGGCTGAACCAAGCCGGGTTCTCTTTTTTATGAGCTCTATTACGGGGTAATGTTAGCATCCTTACATTTATCTATACTAGGCGGAGAAAAATCGGCATAAATAGTAAGCTGTCACATATGGTTTTAGTAAGAAAAAAATATTGATAATACGCAATATGTTTAGATTCGGTTTCTGATGTTGAGCCAATTTTAAGCTACCATCCAAAGTATTACATTAACTGATGGTAGCCATAGACTGCTCAATTTTAGAAACGAATTATAGAACGAAGCCGCGTTTGCAACTACTATGGGG
>DATCIH010000153.1:0-18099 GCA_036507955.1 Clostridiaceae bacterium
GGTTAATGTTACTAGTGCTCTTAAGGGGCACTAGTAACATTTTATTAGTTGCCTCTGGCAACTAAACTAATATAGTACTCTTAAGGGGTACTAGTAACATTAGTTTGAAAATATTCCTAATATGGCTCCTTGGTCAAGCGGTCAAGACATCACCCTTTCACGGTGGTAACAGGGGTTCAATTCCCCTAGGAGTCACCAATAATATGTGCAGGTATGGCGGAAATGGCAGACGCACTAGACTTAGGATCTAGCGCCTACGGCGTGGGGGTTCGACTCCCTTTACCTGCACCAAAAAATCCAAAAGTTTTCCATCAAAAAGGTTTTGGGATAATAGTAAGTAGCCTCATAGTTTCAATTGAAACCATGAGGCTACTTTTTTATTTGAAAGCTCAGTAGACCCTATGCTATAATAACATTAATATTGGGATTGCTAATATATTATTAATGAAAAGAGGTTTGAATATGAATTCAGAAAATTTATTATACTCAATAGAAGTTAGAGGTAGGTTTGGTTATATAAATAAATCAGGAACTGTGGTTTTAGGGACTAAATTTGACTATGGTGAAGACTTTGATAATGGAATAGCCATAGTAAGCTTAAAGGACAAATATGGTTATATTAATGAAGAGGGTGAAGTGATTATACCCATCATATATGATGATGCCTTCGATTTTTATGAGGGCTTAGCTGCAGTGGAGACTATTGGTAAAAAGGGTTTCATTAATATAAAGGGTGAATTTGTTATCCCAGCAATATTTGATGAAGTAGGCAGCTTTACTCATGGATTAGCACCTGCTAAGGTAGGTTACCAATGGGGTTATATAGACAAAGAAGGCAATATGAAAATAAAGCCTAGGTATTTAGATGCCTTTAATTTTAGTGATGGGTTAGCCCTAGTCCAATCAGGAGGAAAATTAGGATATATTGATATGTCAGACAATTTGATAATCGATTTTAGGTATGATGTTGCCTATAGTTTTTCGGAAGGGTATGCAGTTGTCGAAAGAAGTGGAAAGTTCGGTTATATAAATACTATTGGAAACATGGCTATTCAATATATCTATGATACAGCAAATGATTTTCAAGAGGACTTAGCTGCAGTTGAAATAGATGGTAAATATGGTTTTATTGATAAAGCTGGAATAAAGAAAATTGAAAATAAATACAGTTTTTGTGAGAATTTCAAAGATGGTAAGGCTGTAGTTGCCATTCAAGAGCAGTATGGATTAATCGACAAAGAAGGTAGAGAAATAATTAAAACAGAATATGATGATATTGGTATTGTGAGTGAAGGTCTAATAGGAGTATATATAAATGAAAAATGGGGTTATATAAATTTGTCGAATAATGAAATTATTGAACCTATATATGAGGAGGCTTTTGAATTTCAAGGAGGCCTTGCAAAAGTTATATATGAAAATAAAGTATGCTATATTGATAAGGAAGGTAAATTTGTTTGGAGATATTAATAGATGCATAAAAAGGTGATGCAATGAAATTTACTAAGAATATATTAGAAGGGCAGTTTATACATAGACTAAATAGATTTGTTGCATTTGTTAAGTTAAATGAAGAAACTGTAATAACCCATGTACCCAACACTGGGAGATGTAAGGAGATATTACTACCAGGAAGTAAGGTGTTACTAAGAGAAGAAAATGGACTCGGTAGAAAGACGAAGTATGATTTGATAGCTGGTTACAAGGGTGAAAAACTTATTAATATAGATTCCCTTATACCTAATTATGTGGTAGCAGAAGCTCTCCTAGAGGGCAAAATAAAAGAACTAAGAGCTTATAATATTATAGAAAGGGAGAAAACCTTTATCCACAGTAGGTTTGATTTTAAGCTATCCAAGGACAATGGAGAGGAATATTTTTTAGAGATTAAAGGGGTAACGCTGGAAAAGGATGGAGTTACAATGTTTCCCGATGCGCCCACAGAAAGAGGCAAGAAGCATATGCTAGAACTAATTGATGTAAGAAAGAGTGGTAGAGGTGCAGGAGTGCTATTTCTTATTCAGCTGGAAGGAGCTAAGGTGTTTTATCCAAATGATGAAATGGATAAGAAATTTGGGGAAGCACTGAGGCTAGCATATTATAATGGTGTGGATATATATGCTTATGATTGTACTCTTGGCAGAGATTATATTACATTAAAAAATAAGATTTATATAAAATTATTTACTTAAGAAAGGATATTATTATGAAATTTAATTATTGTCCTAAGTGTGGGAAAGAACTTATAGAGAAATATAGTTGGGATGAAGGCGGAGTACCTTATTGTCTGGAGGATGATATAATGTACTTTGAGACTCCTAAGCCTTGTATTGTGGTAGCAGTAGTAAAGGATAATGATATATTGCTTCTTAAGCAAAGTTATACATATAAAAATTCCAAGGTGCTTATTTCAGGATATGTAAGTATGGGAGAATCAATAGAAGAGACAGTTATCAGAGAAGTTAAAGAAGAAACAGGTGTTGACGCTGCAAATCCTATGTATCTTGGAAGCGAATATTATGAAGCAAAAGAAATAATAATGCTTACGTTTATGGCAGATTACGTGGGAGGAGAAATTAAGAAGTCCTCCGAGGTAGACTGGGTAGACTGGAGCAATATTGAAGATGCTTTATGTGAAATGACAGAAGATGAAATAGGTAAAAGGATAGTAAGGAAGGTTTTAGAAAAAATAAGTTATAATGGAGATAGAGCTTATAAGTGTGATATTGATACTTGTCAGCTCTAAATAAGACTAACCAAAAGGTTAGTCTTTTATATTATGGTAATAATATATCTAAAGAAATTAATCCTGAACCTTGTTTAGATTTTGGTATGTTTTCAATGCTATTGCAGGAGAGCTTAAGCATTGATATTAGATCCTTATAGGTTAGTTTGGGATTGTTCTCAAAAAGCATGGCACAAACTCCACTAACATAAGCAGCAGCACAGGACGTTCCGGTAAAGCTAGTATATGGACTTTCTAGATTGGAAGTAAATATCTTTTGCCCCTCCCTCTCAGATACAAATGCTATGTTTGTATTTAGAGAAACAATATCCACTGCGGCTGCTGTCAAATCAGGTTTTAAATCCTTAATAAAATTGCCAGTAGAGGAGTAAGTATAGGGGCTAAGGTCTTCTCTTGAATCTAGGCCCGCCACTGTTATACAGTTACTTAATGCAGCGATACCCGTTATACAACCATTATCCCCTTGGCTACCACTTGGTGTAACAACAATAATATTGTTTTCTATTGCTAAGTTGAAAAGTTTAGAAAATAAATTCAAGAGTATAAAGTTATGGGTAAGAAGCTCAAAGGGAAGACAAATAATTCTTGTATTATATATTTCTCTTTCGCGAATTAGAAGGCTAATTCCATATAATATATCTGAAACGTAACCTTTTCCTAGAGCATCAAAGGCTTTTATTACCATAAGATGAGAGCCATCTGCTATACCTTTGTAATTACCCTTTGAAAGGTGACCACTGCCGGCAATTATGCCGCACATTGCAGTTCCATGACCGTTGTCATCATAGGGATATCTTAAGCCCAAAATAAGGTCTTTAAAATATTTAATTCTACTACTCGGGTAAATCAAATCATTGTGAGGATAAACTCCAGTATCAATTAATCCAATTCCAACACCCTTGCCAGAGAGTTTATATTTTTCTCCATTTATCTGTCTGTTAGCTAAAGCTACGCTTTTTCCACAGGTATGAGCATATTCATCATAAGTTATATATTTTACCTCAGGGTATTCGATCAATCTTTCTATAGTTCTATCGGAAAGTAAAGCAGAGAAACTATTAACTTCTTCTATGCTATTTATTATTTCACCCTTCAAGGCTTTTATTTTCTTTTTTATACCATCTAGTAAGCTGTTACATTGTACAACAACTCTATATTTTTTATAATATCTATGTTCTAAATCAAATTTAAGATTTGCATCTAATTTATTTTTAAAGATAAGCATAGGTGCTCCCAAAAAGTACTACATAATATATTATGTAAAATTAATTAGATTGATACATCAACACTTCAATTTAAATATTATAATTCCAACTGTCATTAAGGCAATCCCAAAAATTTTAGTTAATCCGAATTTTACTTGGGAGGTTTCAAAAAGACCGAAAGCGTCTATGAGAGCTGCAATGGTTAACTGGGAAACAAGAATTATGGATATTGCACAGGTTATTCCCATTAGTTTAATACTCTTCATAACAGCATAAATGATAATAACTCCTAAAAAGCCTCCCAATAAATATAGTTTATTTACTTCCCTAAGCTCTTTAAAATTAATATGCGAAGAAAAGATGGCGATAGATAAGGTTATCACAAAGCCTATGAGCATTACAATAAAGCTAGCCTGCCAAAGACCAATTTTTTCACTTAATCTTGTATTAAAAACGCCTTGAAGACTCATAGCAGAGCCAGCTATTACAGACAATAAAAAACCTAACATAAAAATCCTCCTTTAAAAAACTATATGCTTATTTTAAACAAAAGGAAGATTTTTATGTCATTAATATTATTTTAAGTATGCTAATGTTGATATTTGGATTTGCAGCCCATAAATATTTGATCTTCCCTAAACCCTAAAGATAGGCCAAGGCTTAAGAAATCTTCTAATAACGTTATATAATGATCCTCATAGGAGCATACGATATAGTCATTTAGATCGATAAATAGATTTAAAAACTGCTGCACTAGATCAAGTTCGGGGAATTTAGCTTCAATATTGACCTCAGAGTAATTCTTTTCTCGACCTATAGTCAATATAAGCTGTAGGCAATTAATATACTTTTCAAAGATGTCATCCTTACAATCAACATTATCCTTTAAAAAATTACAACAACCAGCATCCTTAGCAAGACTTCCAAATTCTGCTTGAAGCAGTAAAAGTCTTTTTGACATAGGAAGACTTTCTTTTGGTTTCAATTCTTGAATTAGTTCCTTTTCAAATTTCTTCGGTACTTCAAATAGGTTAGTAAGGTTCATCAACATTATCCGCCTTTCTTAATAGATATATTATTTTTGTAACAATATACAAAGAATCATATATATATTCTAATAAACTTCTAAATATTTTAAAAGGGCAGGAAACGGTTACAGAAAAATAAATATTTATTACTGGTAAAAACTATGAAAATTTTACCTATTTTAATACTTTTGTTGATTAATTAAAGAATGTTTAGTAATATTATAATTACTTATAAGCAATTATAAGCAATTATAAGCACTTATAAGCAATTATAAGCACTTATAAATACAAGAGAGATAAGGAAGGTTCTTAAATGAGAATAGTACCAATTAATTCTGCTAAGGAAGGATCCTTCCTAGGTAAAACCTTATTTGATGATGATGGTAGGGTATTGCTTAGAGAAGGTGTGAAGCTTACTAATATTTTAATAACTAAAATAACTCATCATAAAATAAATACTATATATATAAAGGACGAATACAGCTCAATTGAAATAGAGGACATAATAAAACCTCAACTAAGACAAAAAGCTATAAAATCTGTAAAGGATACCTTTCTATCCTTTAATAAGCCACAAGGGCTTAAGGGTAGTAGTTATGTAGCAAAGCAGGCCTTTAATGAAGCCAAGGAGAGGGATATTCAATTTCACAAAATGAGTGAGGTAGCTCTGGAACTTATGGAGGAACTAACTACTAAGAAGGCTTTGCTTATTGATCTAGTGGATATAAAAAGTATGGATAACTATACCTATCAGCATTGCGTCAATGTAGCGGTGCTTTCCTTAATAATTGGACTTCATCTTAAATTTAGTAAAGATGAACTATATGAACTTTGCATAGGAGCAATTCTCCATGATATTGGAAAGGTTTTTATACCAAAGGAACTAATCAATAAGCCAGGTAAACTAACTGATGAAGAGTTTACTGAGATGAAATCTCATACATTTCGGGGGTATGATTATATGAAAAATAGTCCGGAAATATCAGCTCCAGCAAGAATCATAGCTCTTCAACATCATGAAAGATATGATGGGAGAGGATATCCGGAGGGAAGAAGAGGAACAGAAATCAATAAATTAGCCAAGGTAGTTGCTATTGCGGATGTTTACGATGCACTAACCTCCGATAGGCCCTATAGATCTGCTATGTGCCCCAGCGAAGCCTTAGAGCTTATTATGGGGGGAGGAGAAACTCAGTTCGATTTTAAGATGGTTCAAGTATTTTCTTCTATAGTTGTACCCTTTTCTGTAGGAACTTTAGTAAAGCTTAACAACAATATCATAGGAGTAGTTTTAGAAAACAATTTAGGATTTCCTTTAAGGCCAATTCTTAAGATGGTAGAATCAGCTAAGGTTATTAATTTATTTACTGAGTTAGACATGGTAATAATAGGGATAGTTTATAATTTGGATTAAGTCATTTCGGATGATTTTTTATTTAAAAAAGGAAGAGTGCCAGAAAATTACTTATGTAAGTAGTTTTCGAGCACACACTTTTTTAGATCCCTCTTATTCTGTTTTATAAATTGGCTTAAATTCCTTATCTGATGTTATGGCAACTTCTAATTCTTTTAAGGAATTATTAACTTCCTGCATAAACTCTTCTTGGCTATTCAAAAACTCTTTTCCTCTTCTATCTACCTTACTATAAAAACCAGAACTATCTAAGATTCGTGCTTTTTCAGTATCCATAAGGTTAAGCTTTAAAATGTTTAAAAGTTTTCTCTTAGGAACATCTGCTTCCACGGGGAATAGTAATTCTACCCTTCTATCTAAGTTTCTTCCCATCCAGTCTGCACTGGATGCAAATACGAGTTCTTCTCCCCCACTATAAAAATAGTATATTCTTGAATGTTCAAGAAATCTACCAACGATACTTCTAACAGAAATGCGTTCACTAAGTCTATTTACCCCAGGTTTTAGAGAGCATATTCCTCTCACAATCAAGTCAATTTTCACTCCAGCTCTTGAAGCCTCATATAGAGCTTTTATAATCTCCTCATCAACTAAAGAATTAAGCTTCGCAATTATCACTGCTTTTTTACCTCTTATAGCATTGACGCCTTCTTCTCTAATTAAGGAAATAAATTTTTCTCTTAGGCCTATTGGTGCGACAGATAACTTATACAATTTAGTAAGGGAGGAATAGCCAGATAACATGTTGAAAATAGCAGATGCATCCGAACCTATATAAGGATTATTTGTAAAAAGACTAATATCTGTATAAATTTTAGCAGTTACATCATTGTAATTACCAGTACCTAGATGGACATATCTTCTAATCCCCATATCCTCTTGCCTTACGATAAGCAATATTTTACTGTGGGTTTTTAATCCAACTAGGCCATATATAACATGACAGCCTGACTGTTCTAGTCTTTTAGCCCAGGCTATGTTATTTTCCTCATCAAATCTTGCCTTTAGTTCCACTAGTACTGTTACCTGTTTGCCATTTTCCGCTGCTTTCATAAGTGCGGCTACTATAGGAGATTTACCGCTTACTCTATATAATGTTTGCTTAATAGCTAGAACTTTAGGGTCTACTGCAGACTGTTCTACGAGTTCCACTACAGGATCAAAGGATTCATATGGATGATGTATTAAAATGTCCCCCTTGGTTATAGTTTCAAAAATGTCCAAACCCTCAGTAAATATATGTGGAACTACAGGCTTTATAGGAGCAAATTTTAATTCATCATGACCTTTAAGTGAACTTAGTTTCATTAAAAAGGTTAAATCAATAGGCCCAGCTATTTGGTATATATCATCATTTGCTACTTCAAACTTTTCTTTTAATACCATTAGAAGCTCCGAATCCATATCCTGATCAACTTCAAGCCTTATTACAGCTCCCCATTTTCTTTTGTGAAGGGATTGTTGGATTTCCATGAGCAGATCATCTGCTTCTTCTTCATCAATATCAAGGTCTGCATTTCTTATAATTCTATATGCACCTATAGCTAAGATTTCATGGCCTCTAAATAAAGTATTTATAAATTTCTTAATTATATCCTCTAGTAGCAAAAAACAGTTGCCTTCAAAAAAATCCTTATTGCCTTCATCTTTCATATTATCTTCATCATAAATACCATAGGGAAGCTCTATATATCTCCTAAGAACCGAAGGAACCTGGACTGTGGCAAATATTGGGCCTTCCTCTTTATCTTTATTCTCAATTAAAAGACCAATATTAAGACTTCTATTAAGTACTAAAGGAAAAGGCCTACTTTTATCTACAACCATAGGTGTAAGTACTGGATAAATTGTATTGTTATAGTAATCTTCAACAAATATTGTTTGAGCTTCAGTGAGCTTTTTCCACTTAGGGAAGTATAGACTCTCTTTTTTTAAAGCAGGAATTAAAGAGCGATTATAGCAATTGTATTGGTCATAAATCATCTTATGGGATCTTATTGAAATAGCGCTAAGCTGCTCTTTAGGAGACAAGCCTGAAAAGTCTGGTGTTTCAAAATCTGCTGAAACTTGATCTGATATTGCAGCTACCCTAACCATAAAAAATTCATCTAAGTTAGAGCTTACTATGGATAAAAATTTTAATCTTTCCAGTAGAGGATTGTTACCATCCTGAGCTTCTTCTAAAACTCTGTCATTAAATTCTAGCCAACTAAGCTCTCTATTTATAAATTCATCTTTTACATCATTGTTTTTCATAATTACTACTCCATCTTTATTTTAGTTTTTATTATAGGTTTACAGCCCATGACCTCTTCAAAAAAAATAGCATTATTTTCGAAGTTTCGTTTTTCTAGTAATATCTCCTGGGCTGAAATAACTTTAAAAATAAGCTCATTACCGGAAGTGGAAATCTCTATTTTACTAAGCTTTTGTTTATGGGCTATATCCATACACTCTGCTAGTTTCAAAATAGCTGCCAGCTTGGAAACTATCATTTTGTCATTATATATAAGAGAGTTATAGCTTTCATCATAAATATTAGGTATATGATTGCTATGGTAAAATACTACATTTGCTATTATTTCCATTTCTCTAACAGATAGACCCATAATATCTTGATGTCGCACAATATTAAAGGAATGAAGATGATGTTGATTTAAGCTTACATATCTACCTATATCATGTAATATTGCTGTAATTTGAAGGTAAAATCTTTCCTTAGCACCTAATCTATGAAGCCTTTTTGTCTGGTCAAAAACAGATAAGGCTAAATATTCAACAAAGGAGGCGTGGACCGTGTCGATGTCATATTTTTTTCCTATATACCATACTGAACTTATTATATCGCTTAAGGCTTCCTGTTTTCTAGCCGTGTCGAATATTTCATCTGCCATATCAGCTAAAACTCCATGCCTAAGGGATACCATAGGAGTGTATATACCCTCTGCTTTAGTCATTTCTATAAATCTTTTAAATATAATAACAGATGGTAACATGAGTTCTGCATCTGATTGGCTTACATTAAATTTCTTCATTATATCTTCTGTACTCATAGAATAAAGCGTTTTGTAAAGACTAATAAGGCTTTTTTTATCAATAAATTTTTTGCTCTGATCCGCTTTGTTTTTCACACATAGATTAAAGATTGATCGAAGTCCTCCACCAAGACCAATAAAATTTTTGATATGCCTTTGACGAATAAGGGTCTCTAAGGAATAGGTTTTACTCTCTATATATTCCTCTACCAAATGGGGGAATTCTATGGTTTGGTCTTCAAGGTCAGATAAGGTTTCTCTAATACGCAGCGATCCTACTTTAACATATTCAGTGAATTTCAAATTCCCATTGGTATAAACCGAGGCTTCAACTCCACCAGAGCCAATATTTACGATTAAGGTGCCTTCATATCTTATCTTACCAGCATCTGGCAATAGATCATGAATGGCTTTATACATGAGAAATCTTTCTTGAGAGCTATTGATTACCTCCACCTCTAAGCCTGATTTCACTCGTATTTGTTCTAAAACATAATCTCTATTGGCGGCTTCTCTAATTCCGCTGGTGGTTACGGCTCTATAGTTTCTTATTTTATATTCTTTCATTAATTGAGTAAAGCCTTTTAAGATATCACAGGTATCATTTATAGACTCTAGTAGTATTTTCCCATAAGTAAAGGTATCTTTTCCAATATTAGTCTTCTTATGTAAATCTTCCAGAGGTAATATTTTACCCTCCTCCGTCATTTGAGCGATCATCATTCTAATTGAATTTGAACCTAGGTCTATGGCTGCAACAATTTCACTTGACCCTTTTGCCATTTTTCAAATCTCCTTTTTAAGAATATCTACATTAGAAATAAAATATATAATTATACTGATTATATTATGTTGAAAATATAGAAATATTATATCATATTAAAAGGAATCTTTATATTATTTGAAATATCTTGTATATTTTTAATGCTAGAAATTATATGTTTAACTATTTAAAAGGGATACAATATATATAAAACAATTGAAAGGAGTTAGACTATGAATATTGGAGTTATAGATATAGGTTCTAATTCTATAAGGCTAATCATTGGGGAAATAATCAACAAGGATTTTAATATATTAGATGATCATAAAGAGATTATTCGACTAGGAGATTTAGGGGAAGACAATAAATTAAAAGACATTCAAATGCTTATTGCGTTAACCGTATTAAAAAACTTTAAAGAGATTATTAATAATTTTAATGAAATAGATATCATTTGTGTAGCAACGGAAGCGGTAAGAAAAGCAGTTAATGGAGACTATTTTATAAAAAGAGTTAAGGAAACTACAGGGTTAAATATTAAAATATTGACGGGAGAAGAGGAAGCCTATTATGAATATGTATCTTCAATTAAATCTAACTCAATAAATAGTGGATATATTATGGATGTAGGAGGGGGTAGTACTGAACTTATTAGGTTTGAGGATAGGAGACTTAAAGAAAGTATAAGTTTACCCTATGGTGCACTGAATCTTACCCTTGATTATTCTCTATATGATTTAATTGGGACGTCATCACAAAATGAAATAAGAATGATGTTATATAAGGAATTTAATAAATATCCCTGGCTAAATAGAGGAGATAATTCTTTTTTAGTAGGAATGGGTGGAAGCTTCAGGGCTATAAGCAAAATACATAGTTTTGTATTGGGTAAAACCTATATTTCTGAGAATTATGAAGTAGCAAGTAAGGATATAAAGAATATATATAATTCTATAAAAAAAATGAGTAGACAAGAAAAAATGAGTTTGGATGCAATTTCTAAAGAAAGGGGAGAGATAATTGCAGGAGGAATTATTATCATTTTGGCAGCTTTAGATTATTTAGAGAAAAAAACTATACTTATAAGCAAATATGGTATAAGAGAGGGCTTAATTTATGATTATATAGAGCATTTGTAGCAAGGATTTTTATTTTTAAACAGCAGAATTATATTGTAATTATTAACAAAATTGTTTAAACTATTGTTGGGGAGTTTTTTCACTTCCTTAGGGGGTTAAAAATGTCTAAGATCATTACCTTTGGAACATTAAAGGGCGGAACCGGTAAAACTACTGCAGTATTTTCTTCTTCAGGGATTCTTTCGGAGAGAGGTTATAAGGTGCTTGTCATCGATGCGGATCCTCAAGGAAATGTTACATCAAATTTAGGTGTAGATGAAACTAAACAGGGCTACTTATGTATTAAAGATATATTAGAAAAGGATTACTTAATACCTGAAGATGTAGTTATTAAGGCTCCATTAATTGAGCTACCCAATTTAGATTTGATAGGATCTTCAATGACTTTAACCTCAACAGAAATGAATATTATTAGCTTAACAGGAAGAGAGTATTTACTTAGAAAGTATATAAAAAAACATAATAAATTTTTTAATCAATATGATTTCATATTGATAGATACAAATCCTAGTATGTCGATTATAAATCAAAACAGCTTTATTGCCAGCGATAAAATAATTATTGTATCTGATTTAGGGGTGAATTCCTTAAAGGGAATAGAACTCTTTATAGCCCTCTGGGAGGATATACTTCTTAGACTAGATATGAAAAATAATATCTGCGGTATATTAATTAATAAGGTTATTAAACATAGCCATATTAGCAACGAATTTATGGAGTATTGCAAGGAGGAAGAGGACATAAATAAGCTGTTATTTAAAACTTGTATTTCTGATAGCGAAATTTTGCCTATATGTGAATTGGATAATAAACCTATAAATATTTCATATAAAGGTACAGAAGTTTATGGGGAGTTTTCAGCTTTTGTAGATGAACTATTGGAACGGGTAAAATAGAAGGGGGATAAATAATGGCAAACAGATTTCGAGCTGCGATTCATGGGACGGGAGAAGAAATTTTGTCTGCAGGAAAGCAGCAGGAGGGGAAGGTTTCTGATTTTGTTAAGATAAGAGAAGCTTTAAAAAGGAGTATACCCACAGACGATACGGTAGCCGTAGATTCTACAGTACCCAGGGATGCTACAGCTATAGTGGAGCAAGCTACTCAAGAGGAACATAAAATAGCCTTTGAGGCAATTTCAGATTTTCTTAGAGGTAAGGTGAATAATAAAATATTTGAGCTTAGAATGAATAAAATCAAGGATATATTAAATGCACTTATTGATTATAGTACTAATTTTAAGCCCATTGAATTAATAGATTCCTCTGAAAATGTTAAGTATTGGGTACAAGCTATCATGGCCTCCTTGCCTTCAAAATTATCTAAAAATATAGATTTTATTATAGATGAAAGTGATGATAAGAAATTTAGCCTTTGTCATATTTACATAAGGGGTATAGATAATTTTAATGAAGCAGCAGCGACTATTAGGTTTGACTTCTTAAAAGGAACCAGTAATAATATCACCTTAAGCACAAGATTTTCAGAGCTAGTTCAGGTAGGTTTTCTTCTACACGAGGAAAGCTTTTTCCAGTTTAAGCTATTCGTTAATGAGTTCAATTATGAAAAGCTTAACTTAGATATAGATGATTGCCTTGTTTTATATTATATATTAAATCGTGGCATGAGCAGTATGGATTCTGAAAGCATAAGGGGAGCCTTTAGCTTTGCACAAAAATATGCACCTATACATGTGAAAAATGAGATATTTGGAAAGATGGAATTATCTTATGATATAGAGGTAGATGCGGCGGCTTACCTAATCACATCGTTATTAAAATTATCCATTAATAATCAAAATGAGAGTTTAGCTATAAAAGGGTATAAATATTTCTTTGAATATTTGAAAACCGCTTTAGACTTGAGGGATGGGGAAGATGTACAGGTAGTTTATGATTTCTATGATGCTATTGTTAATGCAGAAGAAAATATTATGGGTAGCTTTATTGATTTTACCTTAAGCAATGAAAATGTACTTGCAATAACAAAATATATATCAAAGTTTGATGAAAAATATGCGCTTTTTTATGGCAAGATATTACTAAAGTTATTAAAGGAAAATAAAATAGATTGGCAGAAGAATTCAATTATTTGCGACTTTTTATCAAAAGCTGTAGAAGCTCTTGTTGGAAAGACCTATGCAATTAAGGAACTACTTCAGATAATTAATGGTGAAGTAGAGCTAGAAGCTGAGATCTTATGTCTTTATAATGATGCCTTTAAAAACGAAGAAAGGAAAATAGAAGCAGTAAAGCTTTTTATTGAATACAAAGGGTTAATAGAACCGGACCGGGAAGGTGATTTAGTAAAGGCAATATTAAAGAAAAGATCTGGTATGGTCTTAATTTTTAAGGAATATAAAGAAAGTTTTAACTTAGCTCAAGATAAGAGAAAATATTTTTGGGAGTATAAACATGTGGTTTTTGATAAATATATTGACTATCATAATCTATATTTCTCAAAGGCTTTAGAGTTCTATTTAATAAATTTAAAAGATGAAACAGTTTATAAGGAAGAAGCTTATATATTACTTAATATGGTTTCCGTAGGTCAATTATATGTGGAAACAGATATATTAAAGGCTAATATTGAAAGATTAGAGGAAAATCTTCCCTTAGGTAAGACGGATATGGGTGTTGAAAACATTAAAAATCTTATATTAAAGGTTAAGGAAATTAAAGGTATTAATACTTTAAATAGTACCAGTATATTATTAAGCTTCGGTAATAAACTGAGCTCCTCTGTTTATATTGAACTTGGGGATACAATACGGTATATGCCAGATCTTAACTCAATATCAGCAAAAAGACTTAATGAGTTTTTAGTTTGGTGTCTAGATATACTGCTTGATTATAAAGGAGCAGCTTTAAATACTGTTATAGACTTTTATTATAAGGTGATAAGATCATCAGGGGTAAACCCTTCTTATGGGCTACAGATGCTCTTAGAAAAAAGCAAAGAAAGTTTCTCTAAGCTTATAGAAGACAGGGTGAGACTTCAATTTTTTCTATCTATCATACTAAATCATATGAAGGAAGAAGAAGCGCAGTGGAGTGCATCAGGTGAACTAGAGGTTTTACTTAAAGAATTAATGAGTAAGTTATCTAAATTTAAAAAAGAATCTGAACAAGTTTTAGATTATTATGAGACAAGCCCTTATTTCACTAATTTACTTTTATTCTATTACGATTTTTCAAAAGAAACAGATAAAAGGGCTTTAGATTATCTATATATAAAGATGGAGGGCAAAGGCGAAAATTGGATACTTAGATTAAGAGAAAAAATCAGTAAGTTTCCTTTGGGTTTGGATTTTTTATATGGGGAACTTAAATATCAATTAGATAACAATACTTCAAAAAACGACTTTTTTTGGGAATACAAAACTTCTGTATTTGATGCAATCCCAGAATATAGCTCAATATATGAAAAAGAGGGCTTAGAGTATTATTTATCAGTGATTATTAATACCCCTAGTTACAACGATGAATGCATAAAGACTTTAAAAGTCGTTATGGGTGATGGCATTGTTTATAGAAAAGATACTTTAAATAGATTGATTAGAGAGTACGAAAACACTATAGCAATAGCTTCTTTAGAAGGAGTGGAGGAAAGTTTTCTTCAAAAGGTTTCAGATACTAAAATCAAAAACTTTGTTATAACTTACCCAGATATTACAGGGCTTATTTCTTTAGGTCTTAGCTTAGAGAAAGCAGAAGATGCTAAAGCTACAGATATATTATCAAGAACTAAAATAAATACAGTAGCTATAACTCGTGATAAATATAAAGACTTAATCAATTGGTGCTTACCTATTATAGCTAGCAAAATAGATATAAATATACATTTAGAGACAATAAAGAAAGTATTTTATAATGAAGAATTCAAAGAGATATATTCTAAATTCTTTAATGAAATTATTATTCTAAAGCTGGATTGCGAGAAAACTATAATTTCACCTAAATTATTAAAACCAATTCTTTTAGCTAATTGTGATTTAGATGTGATGAGCCAAATTCTATTGAAATATTTTAAAAAATGCAAGGTAAAGGATAGTTTAAGAGATGCAACAAGTCTTATTTCAGAGATATTTATAAATAAAGGTGAAGATTTTACTAGAAAGTTGATGAAGCAAATATATGAAAATCTAGAAGGTAGAGAATTAATCTTTGAAGAATATAAATATAGCCTCTCACTAGCTCAAAATAGAAGCTTATACTTTTGGAATTATCTGAGCAATACTTTTGAAAGGATAGATAGGTATAAAAAAGATCATTTTATTGATGCTATAAAAGTATACCTCCCTTCCTTAAAAAGAGATGAGTATGCTAGAGAGTGCTGTAGGTTATTTAATTATAGTATAGACAATAAAATCCTTCTTCAGGAAGATTTGCTAAAGGATATAATGATAGGAGCTCAAGATAATTTAAGAATAGGAGATCCGGATGAAAAAGAGCTTACTTTAATTAAAAATATTATCACTGTGAAAGAAGAAAGAGCTATTGAAATAACACCTAATATAATTGGTCTTATAGATTTTGGAGCAAGACTTCAAAGAGCTAGGGATACGGAAGAAGTTAGAAATCTAATCACAAATACAAACTTGAATTTACATAATTTTAATCCTGAAAAATATGAAGAAAGTTTGGAGTGGTGTTTACCAACAGCAATATTTAGTGTAAATCAGTGGCAGGCTCACGTTTCTATAAAGAGACTTTTATGTGAGGAGGACCATGCTGGAATTTTTTTTACTAAATATCTAGGTGTACTTGAAGATATTTTAGATAAATTTAAGGTAGAGAGCTACAAGGTATTCTCTGAATTTTTGATATATTTTATCAATTCAAGGGAACAACTAGGGGATATAATTTTTATTCAAATAAGAGCTCAAGTTATAAATATACTACAAAGGCAAAATGAAGGTAGGATTAAGGAAATAGGTAATCAATTTAAAGCTATTGCCTCCTCCCTTAATAATCGTGAACAGGTTTTACTAGCATGGGATAACATAACGCTTAAGCTTTCTTTCCGGTCTAAGGTGGAAAATAGAGGTATCTTTAGTAGGTTTACACATCGGAGTTAGGAATGAGGAGTGAATGTTGGTTTCGAAAAGAAGATGATTGTTAATTTCAGGGACATACCTTAAGGTAGCACCTAGGGGGGCACCTTTTCCAAACAAGGTGTGTCACTGTTCAGATTAGAATGGTAAGTATAAATAATTCCTCCACAGTAGTGTTTAGTAGTTTTGCAAGTTTCATGGCTAATTCAAGCGTGGGGTTATACTTCTCATTTTCAATCGCATTGATGGTTTGCCTTGTAACCCCAAGAGTGGTTGCTATATCCTCCTGTCTTAATCCCATTTGTTTTCGGAGTGCTTTTATATTATTTCTCATTTTTTCCTAGTTTCCATTTCAAAAATAATTTAAGTCCATTTAAAATAAGATTTTGTGAAACTAAAAGAATAAATCCTATTCCTAATGTACTTGTCTGAATGTATTCATAGATAACCCAAATAAATAAGAAAAGAATAGTATAGCCCCAAGCCCATTTTACCGCTTCCAAATTAATACTCATTTCCATTTCATCCATTTTTCTCATAGAAATTAACCCCTTTTAAATTATAATAAGTACTATAAAGTCAAAACCTTTTTACATTTACAGTTTAGCATCCAATCTAAAAAAATGTCAATAACTTTTTACATTTAAATTTGGGTTGTGGGAATAATCCATAATTAACTTTAAGTGTCTGTTGTAATATGTTATCATGTTAATTATTAAATTTTGTTATAGTAAGGAGATTCATATGGAAGATAAGATTTTAGCAATAGTAGAAGAAAGAGAAATAAAGGAAAGCCAACTGGAACAGACAATCTTAAGATTCCCAAAAGAAAAGCAAAGCTATTTAAAGACAGAGGAAGGGAAGAAAGAACTCCTAGAGCAGTTAATATCTATGGAATTAATATATTCCTATTCACTAGATAATGATGTAAAAAGTAGTGATATATTCAAGAAGCAGATAGAACATGCTGAAAAAGAGATATTGAATAATATTGTTTTAAGCGATTTGATGTCGAAGGTAGATGTAACAGAGGAAGAGATTAAAGGTTACTATGAAGTTAATATAGATGCCTTTAAAGGTGAGGAAGAAAGAGAAGCAAGTCATATATTAGTAGACACCATAGAAAAGGCTGAAACAATAATTGATGAAATTAAGAAAGGGATGACTTTCGAAGAAGCTGCTTCTAAGTATTCAAGTTGTCCATCAAAGGAAAGAGGGGGGAATCTAGGAAGCTTCACTAGAGGTAAAATGGTTCCTGAATTTGAAAAGGCTGCGTTTGCTTTGCCAGTTGAGACCTTAAGTGAACCTATAAAAACCACTTTTGGCTATCATATTATTAAAGTAAATAATATTAAAGAAGCAGGGGTTAGAGAGTATAGCCAGGTTAAGGATCAGATTAGAGAAGGAATTTATAGAGAAAGGCAGAACTTTAAATATAACCAATTTAATGACGGATTAAAAAAAATCTATAAAGTTAAGGTAATGGATATTTAGTGAAGGCTTGGCATAAGTCACCCTTGTGCCAACCTTTAGTTCAAAAATAACGTAAAAATAATGTTGACAGAGTTAATTAAAGGTGATACTATGATTAAGCGTCGTAAGTGACGCAGGAAAAATCTGTTATGTAATAGCCCAATAAGCTATGAAAACAGACGGTCATTGAAAATTAAACAGAGGAAAATAAACTAAACCAGCAATTCATTATGGTTCTTA
>DATCIH010000154.1:0-25948 GCA_036507955.1 Clostridiaceae bacterium
AGAAAAAATATAATAATAAGGGAAAATATCAATTTCATACCTCCAATACAGTCGATTATCTATATTATACCCAAATTTATAAAATTTATAATTGCATATATGGTATAGATTTCATGATTATTTATTTTTCTTCAGTGAAAAATAGATATATCAAAGCTGATTGAGGTGAGGTAATGAAAAAAATTAGAATATATAGAATTTGTACATTTATAATTTTATTTTGTTTTGTTTTAGATTTTAACACTGTGTATGCCTCGAGTAAAGATATTAAGGTATTAAATGCTAGGTCTGCTATAGCCATAGATTCTAATACAGGAAGAATATTATATGAAAAGAATTCTGAAGAACTTATTCCTATGGCTAGTACTACAAAGGTGATGACTGCTCTTGTGGCTTTAAAGTATGGAAAGCTAGATGAGAAAATAACCATTTCTAAAAGATCTGCAAATGTTAGCGGTTCCACCGTAGGTTATAAAAAGGATGAGGTTATTACCTTAAAGGAATTATTATATGGCCTATTGCTAAGATCAGGAAATGATGCTGCTATTGCTATTGCAGAAGGAATATCAGGCACTGTGGAAGACTATTTAAAACTTATGAATGAGTATGCCCTGCAAATGGGTATAAGTGGTACACACTTTGAAACACCCCATGGTTTAGATAGCGAATTTCATTATACCACGTCCTATGAACTTGCTTTAATTGCAAGAAAAGCCATGAAGGAAAAGACCTTTAGAGAGATAGTTCAAACTAAAACTTTGGATGGTAAAGCTTATGGTTTTACAAGAAGTTATAATAATATAAATAAAATATTACATCTAATTCCTAATGCTAATGGAATTAAGACTGGATATACGGGGAATGCAGGAAAATGTTTGGTTTCTTCTATTAAGATTAATAACAGTGAGATAATCATAGTGGTATTGAATTCTGCTACCAGATGGAAAGAAACACAAAAAATATATGATTATGTAAAAGAAAATTATGAATTTCAAAAACTTGCAGATAAAAATGTAATTTTATCCTCCATTAATATTGAAGGTGAGAAAAATCCTTTGAAGCTTGCTTTAAAAGAAGATATAATTGTTCCTATAAAAAAGGGAACAAATTTTAAGCTAGAGATAATTAATCCTAAGGAAGTAAAAGTACCAATTAAATTAGATATACCTTATGGAAGGGTTAATATTTTTGAAGATGATAAGATAATTTACAGTAAAGAGCTCTACACAGCAAACGAAATAAAGGGAAAATTAGTTAAAAAATGGTTTAAATTTTAATAATATATTTTCTACTGTAACAAAAACCTCCTTTGTATATATTTTGATAGTATAGACAAAGGAGGTTAACAATGGATATTGTGTTTAGAGATTGCATAGACTCGGGAAGTGAATATTGTCCCTGTAAGCTTGCAGAAGCTGGAAAATGTTTGATTTGCAGTCATTTATCTGGAAAGGACTTTTGTGACTGTAAAAACTGGAAGGGCGTTTGCATATATAACGAGTTTATAAAAGGCGGGAGCATAGCAAAGCCTTTAAGAAGCTGGGAAAACTCTATTCTTATAGATAAGAAGGAGCTAGATAAGAATATATATGAATTTTATATAAAGATATCTAAAAAGCTAGCTAAAGAGCTAACTATGCCGGGGAGTTTTGTACTACTTCGAGATAAAATAAGTAGTGTCTATTTAGATGCGCCTATTTCTGTTATGGAAATAGAAGAGGACATATTAAGAGTCATTATTGAAATAAAAGGGGTTAAGACTATTGCCCTAGGTGAAATTAAAATAGGGGAGGAAATACTGGTAAGAGGGCCCTATTGGAATGGAATATTAGGAATTGAAAACATAAAAAAAGCTATTGGAGCTAAGGTTCTCCTTATAGCCAGAGGTATCGGTGAAGCACCAATAATTCCAATTATTAAATATTTATATGATAAGGGAAATACTATAGAATGCATAATTGATAAAAGCCCATATAAGGATATTTTTGTTAAGGAATTTCTTGAAAGATATCATATAGCTTATGAAGAAGAAAAATTTATGAATAATGATGGAAAGCTAACAAAGGAGTTCACAAGTAAAATTTTTAATAAGATTGATGATTCAGGTATAGAGCTAATACACACCTCGGGGCCAGATATACTGACTTACAATGTATATAAGGTTTGTATGGATAAAGGTATTAAAGCCTTTACAAGTAGCAACAATGCTCATATTTGCTGTGGAGAAGGCATATGTGGGGCATGCAGTGTTAAAAATGAAGAATTTAAAGTTGAAAGAGGTTGCAAGTTACAGGCAAGTCCCATCGAAATATTAGAAGGAAGGAGATTACTATGAAGGTAATAATAATTGGAGGTGGTTGGGCTGGTTGCGCCGCCGCTATAACAGCTAGATACGCAGGAGCTGAAGTAGAGGTTTATGAGAAGACAGACATGCTTTTAGGCCTTGGTAATGTAGGCGGAATAATGAGGAATAATGGAAGATATACTGCAGCTGAAGAGCTTTGTGCTTTAGGTCTTGAGGATATATTTAATATAACTGATTCAAATACACTTCATAAAAACTTAAATTTCCCAGGACATGAACATGCCTGGCTTTACGATGTAATTAAGATAGAGCCTGAAATGAAAAGATATATGAAAAAATTAGGTATTAAGATTAATTTAATAGCTAGAGTCGTGGATGTGAAGATGAAAGAAAAATCTATTGAAGGAATTTATTTAAGTGATGGAACCTTTATAACTGGAGATGCTTTTGTTGAAACAACAGGTTCTACAGGCCCAATGGGGAATTGTTTAAAGTATGGAAAGGGATGTGTTATGTGCATTTTGAGGTGCCCATCCTTCGGACCTAGAGTTAGTATAAGTAATAAGGCTGGAGTAGAAGATCTCCAAGGGGAAAGGGAAGATGGAACACCTGGAGCCTTTAGCGGTTCTGTAGAAGTTTCAAGAGAAAGCTTATCAGAAGAACTAAATGAAATATTGACGAGAGATGGTGTTGCAATAATTAAAATACCAGAAAAGGACATGGATAAAGGAAAACTAAAATTAAAGGTTTGTCAGCAATATGCACTTCCAGAGTTTGCTGAAAATGTTATATTATTAGATACTGGACATATAAAGATTATGACACCTTATTATCCACTGGAAAAGCTAAGAGAATTAAAGGGCTTCGAAAATGCTCGTTATATTGATCCATATTCAGGGGGGAAGGGTAATTCTATAAGATATCTTTCCGTAGCACCTAGAGATAATGGGATGAAGGTTAAGGGTATTGACAACCTATTTTGCGCAGGAGAGAAAAGTGGCTTATTTGTTGGCCATACTGAAGCTATTGCAACGGGATCTTTAGCAGGACATAATTCAGTAAGAATAGGAGCAGGTAAGGCACCAATTATATTACCAGAGGAAACAGCTGTAGGAGATTTAATTAAATACACACTAGAAAAAATGGAAACATTAGAAGGAAGAAGGAATAGATACACTTTTGCAGGTTCTGATTATTTTATTAGAATGAAGGAAAGAGGTTTATACACTACAAACTTAGGCGAAATAAGGGAAAGAATAAACAAATTACACTTAACTAATTTATATAAAATTAAAATAATATAAGAGAAAAACCTTGGAGTAGCAAATAAACCAAATCAGCCTATTAAAATATATGCCACAGATGTTTGGGTAATATCAAAGCACCTGTGGCTTAAATTATATGTGCATTTAGTCGAGTATAGGGTAAAATGATATATATAGGTTTAGGAGTTGAAGAGATGTTATCTATAAGCATTACCATAATTTTAATAGGTGTTATTGTAATTGCACTTATATTTGCTTTATCTAATGGACTTCATGATGCAAGTTCAGTGGTGGCAACTTTTATTGTTTGCGGAGCGGCAACACCAAAACAAGCCATTGGAGTAGCCTCAGTCTTTGGTTTATTAGGTGCAATTTTGGGAGGAAGCGCGGTGGCAGACACTATTTCCAAGGTGATAGATCTGCCAGCAAATTCTTCCTTGCTGATAATACTGCTGGCCGCAATGATTGGAGCAGTTATATGGAATCTAGTTACTTGGAGATTAGGGCTACCTTCAAGCTCTACCCATGCACTCATAGGTGGCATTATAGGAGCAGTTTGGGTTTCGTCTGGATATAAACATATACTATGGGGTTTTAAGGAACTTATTGGATCAAATCATGAAATTACAGGAATCGTAAAGGTAATTGCTGCATTAATTATTTCACCCTTTGTAGGATTTATTGCGGCTTTTCTCCTTCAAAAAGTTTCTCGTGTTCTATTGAGAGATGCTAAATTTACGGTGAATAAATCCCTTAAAAAAGTACAATGGGTGCTTGCAGCAACTCTTGCATATAGCCATGGAGCTAATGATACTCAAAAAATAATAGGAATAATAACCTTAGCTTTAGCAGCCGGAAGTGGTGTAGCCATGCATACGGCGCCACTTTGGGTACGATGTGCTGGTGGCCTCGTAATGTTTATTGGTACTATGGTTGGAGGCTGGAGCATAATTAAAACTATCGGTAGAAAAATATATAATATAAGGCCAATTCATAGTGCTAATTCCCAATTAGCCTCAGTAGGTTCCATATTTATAGCCACCTTAATTGGAGCTCCGGTATCTACAACTCATGTGGTGGTTGGAAGCGTAATGGGGGTAGGTGCAGCAGATGAATACAGAATGGTTAATTGGGGTATAGCAAAAGAAATTATCATAGCTTGGTTTATCACGATACCACTAACTGCAATTGTTTCAGCTTTAGTATATGAATCGATAAATTTAATTTTTAAAATAAAATAATGGAGGCGAATTATGGAAAAGAAGAATATCATTGATAGGTTTTTTCCTGTAAAATATGATTTTTATGATATGTTAAACAAGCAAGCAGAAACCAATGCCTTTGGGGTAGATATGCTAAATAAATGGCTAAGTAGTGGGGCTAATTCAGAAAAAGAAAAGCTACTTCTATTTGTGAAAGAGGCTGATGAAGCTAGAATGAACATGGAAAGTAAATTAATAGAAGCTTTTAATACTCCTTTTGATAGGGTAGATATATATTCTATTTCTATTGCAATGGATAAAGTAATTAAATATACTAAGTCAACGCTATTGTCCATGGAAGCTTTTGAAGTGCCACCGGATGCTACCATAACTCTTATGGTAGCAAAGCTTAAAGAAGGTATGGATTTTCTTTTAGAATCAATAAAAGCCTTGAAGAGTAATCCATTAAAATCACTAGAGAATATTGTTAAGATAAGAGCTACTCATAATCAAATAGAACAGTTTTATAGAGATGGAATGGCCATCGTATTTAAAAGCAGTGATCCAATGAGTGCAATTAAACAAAGGGAAGTATATCATCACATAAAAGATGCCTCTCTTAATTTAGAAGATACTGTGGATATATTTCACAGGATAGTTGTAAGGCTTATATAGT
The DNA here is from genome assembly GCA_036507955.1 of Clostridiaceae bacterium. GTDB lineage: Bacteria > Bacillota > Clostridia > Clostridiales > Clostridiaceae > DATCIH01. The sequence goes on from DATCIH010000154.1 coordinate 5,449, forward strand.
ATAAGTTCACACCTTACCTATAAAAGTCATGTATACGAGGACTGCATTTAATAAAATTATAATAGAAGCTATTAGTACTCCCAAAAAACTTACGATAGGTTTATTAACTAAAATTCCCATCAAATCTTTTCGTCTAGCAATAATTAACATTTGAATAATGGGGAAGGGAAGTATAAAACTCAGAGCAACTTGACTTAGTACAAGGGCACTCATGGGATTGATTCCAAGTGCAATTATTATAATTGCTGGAAGCATAGTTATTAGTCTTCTCACATTTATAGGAATGTTCAGATTTACAAAACCCTTCATAATTGTTTGACCTGCCAAGGTTCCAACAGCAGAGGAGGATAATCCTGATGCAAACAATGCTATTCCAAAAACCGCACTTGATAAAGACCCTAATAAGGGTTGCAACGATTTATGTGCTTGATCCATGGAATTTACTATAATTCCATTTCTATAAAATACAGCTGCTGATACAACAACCATTGCAGCATTAACGATAAAAGCAATATTCATAGCTATAGCTATATCAATTTTTTCCATTTTTATATGCTTTAACTTCCCTTTGTCTGTTGTATCAGTACATCTATATTGAACTAGATGTGAATGAAAATATATTACATGAGGCATAACAGTAGCGCCAAGCATACCTACAGCTATGAGTACAGCCCCACCACTAGGCAGCATAGGAATGATAGTGTGAATAGCTACTTGAGACCAATCTGGTTTGGCAAGTAAAAGTTCTAAGGTATAGGCAACACCAATTACTGCTACCAGGACCGTTATTATTAATTCAACCACATTTTGACCATATTTTTCAATGTAACAAATAAGAAATGTAAATAATCCTGTTAGTAGTGCTGCATATATCATAGGGATTCTAAATAGAAGATATAATCCTAAGGTTCCACCTAAAAATTCTGCTAAATCCGTTACCATAGCACCTACTTCAGCAATTACCCAAAATATCCAATTTGTAGACCTTTTGAATACCTTAGCACACATTTCAGGAAGATTATGACCAGTAGCTATACCTAGCTTTGCGGACATAGTTTGCAAGAATATAGCCATTAAATTGCTCCATAAAACAACCCAAATAAGAGCGTAATTGAATTTTGATCCTCCACTGATATTCGTTGCAAAATTCCCTGGATCAATATAGGCCACGCTAACAACAAAGGCTGGTCCTAAAAATTTTAATAATTGTCCTAATTTGCTAGATATTCTAGTAGATTTATTTATTTTTTTGTCTTCCATGAAATTAATCACCTTTCTTAGTCTTCTTCAATAAGCCTCTAAATAGTTATTCGTGGGCAACTATGTTAGTACCCCCTAAACTTATTTTCTAATATATGGTATGTATTTGATTTTAATAATGTTACACTAGAGTAATTTTGTTGTGGGTTTAAGCATATAATTTACCGAAAGACTATAGCTTAAAGTAGGTGTGAACATGGCTAAAGAAGATTTCTATACCTTTAAGGGATATATGAAAAAGAAAGATAACTATCTTACTGCTTCTATGGAAGATTACCTTGAAATGATATATAGATTATGTTTAAATACAGGTTTTACTAGAATTCACGAGCTTTCTAATGCTCTTAATGTACAACCCCCTTCTGCTACGAAAATGGTACAGAAGCTAGCTGAACTTAAGCTTTTAAAATATGAAAAATATGGGGTTTTATTGCTTGAAGAAGATGGAAAAGCTTTAGGAGAAGTGCTGCTTAAACGTCACAACATCATTGAAAGCTTTTTGAGAATACTTGATGTTTCGGAAACTGATGTTTTAGAAGAAACTGAAAAGATTGAACATATGTTAAATAAACATACAACAAAATGCATTGAAGATTTCGTACAATTCATTGAGTATAATCCTGATATAGGGATTAAGTTTAAGGAATACCGTGGGAATTTAAAATAGAATATTGGAAAGTAATCAAAAGATGTTTGGCGTAGTTACCAAGCATCTTTTTTTTCGTTTTTAAAAATAATTTAATTTTAATCTAATTTTAATTTATTAAGGGTAAGCTTAAACTATACTCCTGAAAATGGAAGGATAGATGTTAGTTCTACTCAGCAGGGAGAGATGGTTAAGATAATTATAAGTGACACAGGCATTGGGATCCCTGAAGATGATATTAAAAATATATTTACTAGATTTTATATTGTAGATAAATCCAGGTCTAAAGAAAAAGGTGGAACGGGTCTTGGGCTATCTATAGCAAAATATGTTTTGGATATGCATAGAGGAACTATACAGGTTAAAAGTACCAGGGGATTCAATATTATTTGCCACAGGTGCTTTTGCATCTATAGGGACATTGAATTTATTTATTTTATTTTTTGTTTTTTTATTAGCAGCAGTACTAGGTGATACAGTGAATTATCATATTGGTAAAAAGATTGGGAATTCAATCTTAGAAAAGGAAAATGTTAAATTTATCAATATGGAATATCTTAAAAAAGCTCATATATTTTATGGAAAGCATGGATCTATGACTATAGTGATAGGAAGGTTTATACCAGTTATTAGAACCTTTGTTCCTTTTGTTGCAGGGATAGGGGAAATGAGCTATTCAAGGTTCATTATTTACAATATACTCGGTGGTTTCTTATGGATAATATTATTTTTAGGAGGAGGATATTTCTTTGGGAATCTACCGTTTATAAAGCATAATTTCTCTTTTGTATTGATCGCAATTATTTTAATTTCTATAATGCCCGCTATAATTGCATTTATAAAAGAAAGAGGAAATAAAATCATAGAATAATATTTATTGAAGAGGTGAATTTTTTGAACATATTACAAGCTATAGTATATGGAATAGTACAAGGAATCGGAGAGTTTCTTCCAATTTCGAGTACAGCCCATTTAATTTTAGTTCCTTGGATTTTTGGATGGAAGGACCCAGGAGTTCCCTTTGATGTAGCCTTACATTTAGGAACTGCTTTTGCTGTCTTTTTATTTTTTTGGAAGGATTGGGTTATTCTAATCCGAGCTGGATGGGGCACTATTATCCCATCTAAAATTAAAGAACCTATGTCTACTAATGGAAGGCTATTTTGGTTCATTGTAATAGCCACAATACCTGGAGCTATCTTTGGAGTATTACTTGATAAATATATGGAAAAATTTCGTGACCCAGCGCTTATTGCAGTAATGCTCATTATAATGGGTGCGGTATTGTATATTGCAGATGTAAAAGGTAAAAAGGTAATTAAAATTGAAAATATTAAGATTAAAGAAAGTCTACTTATAGGATTGTCCCAGGTTTTTGCAGTGATTCCAGGGGTATCTCGTTCAGGTATTACAATGACTACTGGTCGTTTATTAGGATTGGAAAGAGAAAGTATTGCAAAGTTTACATTTTTGCTATCAGCTCCAATTATTCTAGGAGATGCTTTATATCACGCAAGTAAAATTGGAAGTGTTCCTATTGACAAGGGTTCCTTTATAGTAGCAGTTTTAACTGCAGCTATAGCAGGCACTTTAAGTATTAAGTTTTTATTGACCTACTTAAAAACAAAAGGCTTTGGGATTTTTGCCATATACAGATTTATTTTAGGTGGGGTTATATTGGCTATTTATTTTTTACGATAGTAATATAAAGGATGCAGGTTATTCCTACTTATTAAGGTGTCTGCAAATGATTTTATAAAATGGTTGTTTTCTACATATAGACAGGATACAATATAGTTATTCTAGAAGTATTAGAAAGAGGAGGTTGCAAATGATAACTCAAGACCAAATTAATAATGTTGTAGACATTATTGTAAAGAATACAAATCCTGAAAAAGTAATATTGTTTGGTTCTTATGCATATGGCGAACCTCATGAAGATAGTGATTTGGATATATTAGTTATAAAAGACACAGATGATGATAGATATAGGCGGACAAGAGGAATAAGAAAATATCTAAGAGGTACTAAAATACCAATTGATGTTGTTGTGTATACAAGTGCAGAAGTAGAAGAGTGGAAAGATACAAAATCAGCATTTATTACCCAAGTTATGCAAAATGGTAGGGTTTTATATGGATAAGAAGAAGCTGATTCTTGATGAGTGGATTAAAAAAGCTGAACAAGATCTGGGTATGGCGAAGTTAGCAATAGAGCATCAACCGGAGTTTCGTGAGTCAATTTGTTTTCATTGCCAACAAGCAGCTGAAAAGTATTTGAAGGCATATTTAATTTATCTTGAAATTGTTTTCAAAAAGTCACATAGTTTGGATTATTTACTTGATTTAATTTCAGAACAGCAAGTGGTATCAGATGACTTTTATATAACTGCAGAGATTTTAGAAGATTATGGAGTTGAAGTTAGATATCCAGGTTATTCGGAGCCTACAGAAAGAGAGGTTGAGGAAGCATATAAAGCGGCCACAAGTATAAGAAACAAAGTTGTTCAAAAGATGGATAAAAAGTAATGAATATTGAAACATATTAATAAAGTCTTCATCTCCAATATATTGGTAATGAAGGCTTTGCAAATGCTAAGGAAGAACATAATATTGACTTAAGTATGCAGATGTAACTGTTGGAATAGACAAAGCTGTTCTTCAAGTACAGGAAGTGGAATTACGTGGAATTGGTGGTTACGATTTGAGTGATATAGGAAAAATAATAGCCCAAACATAATTTGTTTTATTTTGAAGTTTTAATTGAAATTATTAAATTATGTAATTCAAAAAAATAGAGTAGGGATACTCTATTTTTTTGTACATAAATTTATGAACTGGTTTTTACTATTTTATGATAAGGATTAATAATTCTACAAACAAAACAATAACGAGTAAGAATAATCATGAAATGCAACTTGAAGCCACCTAACTTGCATAAAATTACGAAAAGGATTACAAAACTTACAATAATCATATATATAAAAAGAAACCCACCTTATAATAAAGTTAATATACCAAACGAATTTGTTTGATACGAATTTGAGATATAAATTAGTGAAAGAGTACTAAACATAACGAATTTGAACATAAAAGTAGTAGATTATGAATTGTTACTACTACGTATAAAAATGTAATGTTTTGTTTAGTATTGTTCTAAAATATCACTCAAGGGGGAATAAAAATGAAAAAAATAACACGGAGGCTAATGATTTTGTTATGTACTGCTATTTTTCTTATGATGGTAGGTTGTTCAAGCAAAACCGTACCACCTGTAGTGAAAAATACAAAGCCACCGGTTACACTTACTATATCAGCAGCAGCAAGCTTAAAGGATGCTATGGGAGAAATTGAAAAGCAGTATGCAAAAGAGATGCCGAATGTTACAATAAATTATAACTTTGGAGGCTCTGGAGCCTTACAGCAACAGATAGAGCAAGGAGCTGAGGCGGATATATTTATGTCAGCTGCAACAAAGCAAATGGATGCTCTTTCTCAAAAAAGTTTAGTACTTGAGGATACAAAAGTAAATTTACTTGGAAATACAATAGTGCTAATTGTTAAGAAAGATTCAACATTAAAAATTGGGTTTAAAGATATCACCAGTGATAAAATTGTTCATATAGGACTGGGAGAACCTAAAACAGTTCCCTGTGGTCAATATGCAGAAGAAATATTTAAAACTTTAAACATACTAGACCAAGTTAAAGCTAAAGCAGTTTATGGCAATGATGTAACCCAAGTATTGAATTGGGTTGAAACTGGAAATGCAGATGCTGGAGTGGTATATGGCACTGATGCTAAAGGTTCAACTAAAGTTAAAGTTGCTGCAGTAGCTACAACAGATTTATATAAAACTCCTGTAGTATATCCAGTAGCAGTAATTAAAGTTAGTAAAAATGTAGATACTGCAAAAGAATTTATGAAATTTTTATCAAGTGCTAAGGCAAAGGCAGTCTTTGTGAAATATGGGTTTAATTATTTGTTAAAGTAAAATGAGGAGGTGGTGGGAAAATGCTAGATTTGTCACCCTTATGGATTTCTATTAAAACAGCTTTTACAGCCACCTTTATAGTTTTCTTTCTTGGTATTGCAGTAGCCTGGTTTATGAGTAGATATAAGGGCAAAATCCGAGGGCTTTTAGATGCAATATTCACACTTCCACTGGTGCTTCCCCCAACAGTAGTTGGTTTTATATTACTAATAATAATAGGGAAAAATAGTCCTATTGGAAAGGGATTAAGCCATATAGGAATTAATATTATCTTCACTTGGTCTGCTACAGTTATTGCTGCAACTATCGTAGCATTTCCTTTAATGTATAGGACCTGCCTTGGAGCTTTTGGTCAAATTGATATTAATATGCTTAATGCAGCGAGAACCTTGGGAGTTTCAGAATGGAAGTTATTTTGGAAAGTAGCAGTTCCTTTAGCTTGGCCAGGTATTGCATCAGGTACAACCCTTTCTTTTGCACGTGCACTTGGAGAGTTTGGAGCAACGCTCATGGTAGCTGGAAGCATTCCGGGAAAGACACAGACCATTCCTATAGCAATATATTTTGCAGTGGAAAGTGGAGAGAATAATGCAGCTATAATGTGGGTTTCATTTATTTTCATTATCTCCTTAGTTGTTATGGTGCTCACTGAAAAGTGGACGGAGAAACAATACTTTATTGTTTCCTCTGCAAGGAGGAAATAAGATGAAGCTTATTGTAGATATAATAAAGAAATTACCTGGTTTCGAACTTAAAATTAAGCTTGAAACTGATAATATAGCTTTAGGGCTATTAGGCCCCTCTGGCTCTGGAAAAAGTATGACTTTAAGATGCATTGCAGGTATTGATACTCCTGACAGTGGGAGAATAGAATTAAATGGGCGAGTCTTATTTGACTCTGAAAAGAAGATAAATATTCCAATAAGAAAACGTAAAATAGGCTTTTTATTTCAAAACTATGCATTATTTCCCCATATGACGGTGGAAGAAAATATTGGTTTTGGATTTGATAAAAGTATAAAATTGCTGGAAAAGGATTGTAGAATTAATAAAAAGATTGAAATGTTTAAGCTTAAGGGAATGGAAAAGAAATATCCATATCAATTATCAGGAGGACAACAGCAAAGAGTGGCTTTAGCTAGAGCACTTATTATGGAACCAGAAATCCTGCTCTTAGACGAACCCTTATCAGCTCTTGACGACTATCTTAGAAACAAAATGATAGTGGAACTTAAGCTGGATTTAACGCAGTTTCAAGGAATAACGTTTTTTGTAACTCACAACATGGAAGAAGCCTATAGGTTATGTGATAAAATTTGTATTCTATCCCATGGACAAATAGAGGCTATGGGAAATCGAGAAGATATATTTAATAAACCTACCACTGTCGCGGCGGCTAAGCTTACCGGATGTAAAAATATTTCTGAAGCTAAAATAATTGATGAGAATACTATTGAAGCAATTCAGTGGGGGCTTAGAATTAAACTAAGCAATAAAGATCTTCATAATGTAAAATATATTGGTATACGAGCCCACTATTTAGAATTAGCTAAGAATCCAGAAGACTTAAATACCTTTAATTGCTGGCCAGTTTTCACAAGTGATACTTTATTTAGAAGTATTATTTATTTAAAATTCAAGGAAGCTCCAATAAATAAGCTAGATTATCATGTGCTTTGGGATATTTCAAAGGAAGAATGGGAATTAATTAAAAAAAGTCCACTTCCATTAAAAATAAAAATTAATTATGAAAAGTTAATACTTATGGAAAGTAAGGGAATAGAATAGAAAAAGCAATCAGCTAAAACTGGTTGCTTTTTCTAGGATAAAAATATTTTATTTAAACATAATAATTCTGATGATTATAAAATAAACATGTAATAAGAATAATTTTAAGAGGGGTTATTATGAAGGAATACTTAATTGCAGGATTGGTTATATTCATTGCAGGAATAACGGTGCTTGTGGGCATATTTATATTTGCCAGAAGCATTAAAGGTGACACTATTGATAGACAAGCTATCTTTCAAGGTATGGCAATAAATAGCGAAATGGATATATATAATATAATGCATACCATGGCAAATAGCAAAATTGTAGCTGCAGATGGAAAAGTAAGTAAAATTTTAGAAATAAATTCGACAGAATGCACTGAACTTAAAGTCATTATTAATGAATTAAATTATAAGGACAAAGAATATTTACTTAAGGTACTAAACACTTGGGGAAAAAATGATTTCAGCTTAGCAGTAGATGAACATAATTATTTATGGGGTAAATTAGGGGGTACTATAGGTAAAGCAATAGCCTTAAAGCAATAGTATAAAGAGTTATTTTCTAATTTGGCCGTTGCCATTGATTAGAAACTTTGAAGATGTTAGCTCATAAAGGCCCATAGGACCTCTAGCATGAAGTTTTTGGGTGCTTATACCTATCTCAGCACCAAAGCCAAACTCGAAGCCATCAGTGAATCTGGTGGAAGCATTTACATATACACAAGCCGCATCAATTTTATTTAAAAACGTTTGGGAATTGTTATAATTTTCAGTAATAATAGCTTCAGAGTGCTTGGAGCTGTATTTATATATGTGATCTATTGCATCTTCAATATCTTCAACTACCTTAACTCCAATTATCAAATCATTATACTCTTTATACCAATCGTCTTCATTTGCTAAAGTAATTTCTTTTATTATAGCTAGGGCGGCGGCGTCTCCTCTTACTTCTACTTTATTATCTATGAGAACTTTATAAAGAAGAGGTAAAAAGCTTTTAGCTATAGCTTTATGAATTAATACTTTTTCCACAGCGTTACAAACTGCTGGCCTTTGAACCTTGGCATTTATTATTATATCTATTGCCATCTTGAAATCAGCACTTGAGTCTACAAATATGTGGCAATTACCAACTCCAGTTTGAATTACAGGCACTGTTGAATTTGCAAGTACATTATTTATTAACTCTGCACCACCTCTTGGAATAAGTACATCAATATAATTGTTAAGCTTCATCATAATATTTACGGCTTCTCTGTCTGTTATACTAATCAACTGAACAGCATCATAAGGTAGACCACTTGAAAGTAGTGAATCCTTTATTACCTTAATAATTGCTTTATTAGAATTTAAGGCTTCCGAGCCACCTCTAAGTATTACACTGTTTCCGGATTTTAAGCATAGAGCAGTGGCATCTACTGTTACATTTGGTCTGGCTTCATAAATTATACCTATAACTCCAAGAGGAACTCTAACTTGGGTTATTCTAAGTTCATTAGGCCTTTTCCATGACTTTATTCCTTCACCTATTGGGTCATTTAGGGCAGCAACTTCGTTTAAACCTTGGCTCATTTCCACTATTCTTTTTTCACTTAAAAGAAGTCTATCCTGCATACTTATAGATAGACCATTTTCTTTTGCGGCTATCATATCCTTTTCATTTTCTTCCATAAGGTAAGTTTTGTTTTCTAAAAGAGCCTTTGCAATATTTAATAGGCCTTTATTCTTATCTTCAGTATTTATAGAAGCCATTAATCTTGCAGCAGCCTTTCCTTTAATACCAATATTTACAACATATTCTTTAATATCCAAAATAAATACCTCCCTAAACTACTACCATATTATTGATGTGAATTACTTCATCATAATCCTTATATCCAAGCTTATCTTCAATCTCACTTGATTTTAAGCCCTTTATAAGATCGATTTCCTCAGAACTGTAATTTACTATACCACGAGCAATCTCTATATTATCTTCATCAGTTATTGACACTATCATCCCAAGGCTAAATTTGCCTTCAATCTTAAGTATTCCAGAGGATAAAAGACTATTTTCTCCTTTCCTAAGAGCATAAGAGGCTCCCTTATCCACAATAAGCTTTCCCTTTAAGGTGGTTCCAAAGGCAATCCATCTTTTTCTTGCATGAAGCTTATGTTCCTTTTCACAAAACCAGGTGCCTATATTTTCTCCATTAAAAACTGACTCTAATACATTTTTAGTTTGACCATTTACGATAAGCATGGGAATGCTGGAGGAGGTGGCAATTTTTGCTGCCAATATTTTCGTTATCATACCACCGGTGCCAAGGCTACTTCCAGTGCCACCTGCAGCTTTTTCAATATCAGAATCTATTTCTTGCACATGACTAATTAGCTTTGCTTTTGGATTTTCCTTTGGATTAGAATCATAAAGGCCATCAATATCAGACATTAGCACTAAAAGATCTGCTTCAACGAGACTAGCTACTTGAGCCGATAAAGTGTCATTCTGGCCAATTTTTATTTCATCCACCGCTACTGCATCATTTTCATTAATTATAGGTATAACCCCATAATCCAGGATGGAAAATAGTGCGTTTCTTGCATTTAGAAATCTTTTTCTATGGGTTATATCTTCTTTTGTAAGAAGTATTTGAGCTACGATAATACCATATTCAGAAAATATTTTTTCATACATATGCATTAAGGTACCTTGGCCTACAGCCGCAGCAGCTTGCTTTTCAGGGATGGTTTTAGGTTTACTTTTTAGTCCAAGCTTACCAACACCAACACCTATAGCCCCTGAGGTTACCAAAAGAATTTCAACTCCAGAGTTATGTAGATCTGTTAGCTGGCGTACTAAGGCATCTATCCTATTAAGATTCAATAGTCCATTGGGGTAGGCAATGGTTGAAGTTCCAACCTTAACTACTAATCTTTTTACACTTTTAAGATATTCTAATCTATCCTTCACCAATAGGACCTCCTTAAATTAAATTATAAGCCTTTAAGCTTAGTTTCTAGCATTTCTTTTACAAGCTTAGGATTTGCTTGGCCTTTAGACTTCTTCATAATTTGACCCATCATGAAGCCTAGAGCCTGAAGCTTTCCGCTTTTATAATCATTAAGGGAAGCAGGGTTTTCTACTATAACCTCTTCTATTAAGGCACCTAAAGCATCCTCTGAACTAATTTGAGACAATCCCTTTTCCTTAATAACCTCCTCTGGCTCCCACATCTTGGTAAACATAACTTCAAAGACTTCCTTTGCTGCAGTTATGCTTATACTTCCTTTTTCGATAAGATCCATTAGCTTAAATAAGGAATGTTCATTTACTGGTATATGCTTTGAAGATATTTCCTTTTCTTTAAGGAGTTTTAATAGGTCACCTATTACCCAGTTAGCAGCTGATTTAGGATTACAGCCTTCACTTACTAAGGCTTCAAAGTAGTCTGCTAAGGCTTTATCATCAACTAATATTTCAACTTCATTTTTGCTTAAATTAAAGGCGTTTAAAAATCTTTTTATTTTTGCATCTGGAAGTTCAGGTAAGGTTTTTTCAATTTCATCTAATTGTGCTTGCTTTATTATTATTGGAAGCAAGTCAGGGTCTGGGAAATATCTATAGTCATGAGCATCTTCCTTAGATCTCATGGGTACAGTTCTACCCTTGCCACTATCCCATCTTCTAGTTTCCTGCTTTATCTTATATTCTTCACCATAGGTGTAGAGCTCTCTTTGTCTTTTTTCTTCCTTCTCTAAAGCCTTTTGAAGCTCTTTAAAGGAGTTCATATTTTTTATTTCCACCTTAGCATTCAGTTGAGTATCTCCAAGAATTCTTGTGGATATATTGGCATCGCAGCGAAGGGAGCCTTCCTCCATCTTACAGTCAGAGATTCCTGCATACTCTAGTATTGCTCTAAGAGTTCTTAAAAATTCAACTGCTTCCATTGGGGAGCGCATATCAGGTTCAGATACAATTTCAACTAGAGGAACCCCTACCCGGTTATAATCAACTAGGGATATTTTCTCATCTTCTAGATGGACTAGTTTTCCTGCATCCTCTTCAATATGGATTCTGTTGAGGGTTACTCTCTTTTTTATACCATCAACCTCTATATCTACATAACCGTTTTTACATATAGGTAAATCAAATTGAGATATCTGATAAGCCTTTGGTAGATCTGGATAAAAATAATTTTTCCTATCAAATTTATTTATGAAATTAATACCACAATTTAATGCTAGGCCTGCTTTTAATGCTAGATTAATAACCTCTTCATTTAGGACAGGTAAGGTACCTGGAAGTCCTAAGCAAACTGGACAGGTATGAGCATTTGGCTCTGCACCAAAGGTTGTGGGACAACTGCAAAATATTTTAGTTTTAGTACTAAGCTCAGCATGTATTTCAAGTCCTATTACTGTTTCAAAATTCATTTTACTTCCTCCTTCCAAAGGTGATTAACAGTTGTTAGAGAAAGTTCTTTTTCAAGGGCATAAGCTGCATTAAATAATTTAGCTTCTTGAAAATGACCTCCAATAAGTTGTAGACCAATAGGAAGACCTTCCTTAGAGAAACCGCAGGGAAGGGATAGAGCTGGTAACCCTGCAAGGTTTACATTTACTGTATATATGTCTGCCATATACATCTTTAAAGGATCATCTGTATTTTCACCACATTTAAAGGGTAATACAGGGGATACAGGTCCTAATATAACATCATATTTTTCAAATAGCTCACTGAATTCTTCTCTTATTTTTTTCCTTAGCTTTTGAGCTCTATTATAATAAGCATCATAATAGCCAGAGGATAAGGCATAAGTTCCAAGCATAATTCTTCTTTTAACCTCAACCCCAAAACCTTCTGTCCTTGTTTTTTCAATTAAGTCATCCACGGACTCTATGTTACTTGTTCTATAGCCATATCTTATACCATCAAATCTTGCTAAATTAGAACTAGCCTCTGCAGAGGATATAATATAGTAAGCAGATAAACCAGCATCAGTTATTGGTATGGATACCTCTGATATAATTGCTCCTAATCTTTTATAAATATCGATGCTTGCCTTTATAGAGGAGCTAATTTCACTATCTAAATGCTCATTAAAAAACTCTTTAGGTATAGCGATTTTTAGACCCTTAATATCACCCTTAAGACTACTTAAATAGTCCTTATTTATTTCTCCGTTGTAGCTTGTGCTATCCATTGGGTCTTCCCCTTGAATAACTTCAAGACATAAGGCGCAGTCCTCCACATTTTTACCCAGCGGACCTATTTGATCTAAAGATGAAGCAAAGGCTATAAGACCGAATCTTGAAACAAGACCGTAGGTTGGTTTTAACCCTACAACTCCGCAAAAGGCAGCAGGCTGTCTTATGGAACCACCTGTATCAGAACCAAGAGCTAAAGGGGCTATGCCACCACCAACAGCTGCAGCAGAGCCACCGGAAGAACCTCCTGGAACTCTGGAAAGATCCCAAGGATTTTTCGTTGTTTTAATACTAGAATTTTCTGTGGAGGAACCCATAGCAAACTCATCCATATTTGTTTTACCTATTATTATCGCATCTGCATTTTTTAGCTTTTTAACAATTGTTGCATCATAGGGAGGTATAAAATCCTCTAATATTTTCGAGGCACAGGTAGTTCTTATACCATCGGTGCATATGTTGTCCTTTATTGCTATTGGTATTCCTGCAAGACGTCCTAAGGGAAGCTTGTTTTTAATTTTTTCATCTATTTCCTTAGCTTTAAGTAAGGCGCTTTCTTCACATAAGGTAATATAAGAATTTAAACTTATATCTACGTCTTTTATTCTAATAAAAAGTTCTTTAATCATATCCTCTGCAGTAAATTCATTATTTAACAAGGCTCTTTGTATCTCTCGAGCACTCATTTCTTCAAGCTTAAGCATATAAAATCCTCCTATTCAATAATTTTGGGTACTTCAATATAAGTATCTCTCATGGCTTTAGCATTTTGAAACAATTTCTTTTTATCTTCAAAAATCACAGGTGTATCTGCACGTACTACAGATTTACTATCCTTATCAAAGACATTTAGATCCACATCTTTTAAGTCCATGCTGTCAATGGATTTAAAATGATTAAATATGCTATCAAATTCTGAGGTGATTTTAATTACTTCTTCCTCTGAAAATTTTATTTTTGCAAGTTTAGCAATGTAGTTAACTTCCTCAATTGTTACACTCATATAAATTCCTCCTAGGGTTCCATTCTTTTAATATCTCTTGGAATAAGGGTAGCTTCCCTTATATTCTTTAAGTTTAATATCTTTAAGGTGATTCTTTCTAGACCAATAGCTAAACCTCCATGAGGGGGCATACCATATTTGAAGCTATCCAAGTAAAAACCGAAATCCTCAGGGTTTAAACCGAACATTTTAATGTTTTCCTTAAACATATCATAATCATGAATTCTTTGGCCTCCAGTCGTAATCTCAAGACCTTTATATATAAGGTCAAAGCTTCTTGTCATCCCTAGATGGTTTTCATCAGGCATAGCATACATTGGTCTTTTAGGAATAGGATATTCAGTTAGAAAAACAAAATCACAGCTATAGGTTTCCTTAATATACTTTGAAAATAATATCTCTCCCTCTGCATCAATATTACCCGTAGGAGATCTTTTACCGAACTTATCAAGAAGTATTTCTTGAGCTTTTGATAAAGGTATTCGAGGTATATTTAATTCTGAAGGAAGTTCCACATTATACATAGCTAATTCACTAGAGCAGCTTTCTTCAAGATGCTTAAATAAAAATCTTAAATATTCCTCCTCTAAATCCATCAAATCTGTTTCATCTTGTATAAAGCCCATTTCAAGGTCTAGGCTAACATATTCATTTAAATGTCTCCAGGTATTATGAAGTTCTGCCCGATAGGCATGACCTACTTCATAAACTCTTTCAAAGCCTGCTCCAACCATCATCTGCTTATAAAATTGAGGAGATTGAGTTAAAAATGCTCGTCTGTCAAAATAGTTTACAGTGAACATTTCAGAGCCACCTTCAGTTCCAGTGGCTATAATTTTTGGTGTATTTATTTCTGAAAAATCATTTCCTCTTAAAAAGTTTCTAAAGGCTTCAATGATTTCCTCTTGAACTTTAAAAACAGCTCTTAGTTTAGGAGATCTTAAAGAGATTGTTCGATAATCTAATTGAGCTTCTAAGGAGGCTTTAATTTCTCTTTGATTTATAGAGAAGGGGAGTGTATCATAATAAGCTTTTCCTAATATTTTAAGGCCACTAACATGAAGTTCAACACCCTTAGGGTTACCTGGAGCTTTTTCATTAAACACCCGTGTTCCTGTAACTTCAACTGACATCTCTAGTCTTAGGTGCTCAGCTGTACCTTTTTCAAGAACAAGCTGTATTATACCTGTTTTATCCCTTAACATTATGAAAGTAAGTTGACCTAAATCGCTTATCTTGTGAACCCAACCTTTTAGAAATAATTCCTCATCTATTGCTTCTTTAATTTCCTTTATATATGTTCTTTTCATCTTTATCCTAATACCTCCTTTAATATAAAAAAACCGTCCCTATACTGTTAACAGTATAGGGACGGTAAATAACGCGTTGCCACCCTAATTAGCATAAATGCTATCTCTTATAAGTACAAATTATATAAATAATTAATACCTTTGCCCTGTAACGTGGGCAATACGACTAAGTCTACTTTAATAATTTCGGTTAGTACTCTGGGATGTTCTTCCATACAAACCTCATGTCAAGCTTTCACCCACCTTGACTCTCTAAAAATCGGTTTCGCATTTACTCTTCCCATCATTGCTTTAACTTATTATATTAATTTATATTATATTAGTATTAGGAAATAATGCAATACCTTTTTATAAATATACTGAAAATTTCCTAGATTTCCTGGAAATTATTGATTTATTGACTTTAATGTATATTTATAATATAATTTTTCTATTGAAAATTGGACATGGGGCATGTTTTTTTCTAAAAATTAACAGGGGGCGATTCTTTTTATGGGGAATATCAATGGAGCTGATACTGCTTTTCTAATTTTTTGTACAGCTTTGGTGCTACTAATGACACCAGGCTTAGCACTCTTTTATGGTGGAATGGTAAGAAGAAAGAATGTTTTAAGCACTACAATGCATAGTTATTCAGCAATGGCTGTAATATCAATACAATGGATTCTTATCGGTTATTCCTTTGCTTTTGGGGGAAATCATTTTGGGATAATTGGGGACTTCAGCTTTTTAGGACTTAAGGGGGTAGGGTTTGCACCTTCTGCCTATGCACCTACTATCCCAGCTCAATTATTTATGATGTATCAGATGATGTTTGCAATTATAACTCCAGCACTCATATCTGGAGCCTTTGCAGAAAGAATAAAATTTCCAGCATTTCTTTTGTTTATATTATTATGGTCAACCCTTGTTTATGATCCTATAGCTCATTGGGTATGGGGAGCAGGTGGTTGGATAAATAAGATGGGAGCTTTAGATTTTGCAGGTGGAAGTGTAGTTCATATTAGTTCGGGTGTTTCAGCTTTGGTTCTCGCTATAATCCTTGGTAAAAGGAAGAAGGGGGATTCAATGGCACCTCATCATATACCAATGACAGTGCTAGGAGCAGGACTTTTATGGTTTGGATGGTTTGGCTTTAATTCTGGTAGTGCTTTAGGAATTAACAGTGTGGCAATAAACGCTTTTTTAACTACTAATACTTCGGCGGCAGCGGCGGCACTTTCCTGGATGCTACTCGAATATCTATATAGTAAAAAGACATCAGTCTTAGGACTGGCATCTGGTGCTGTTGCAGGTTTAGTATCTATAACCCCAGCAGCGGGTTATGTAAGCCCAATGGCAGCTATAATTATCGGCTTCGTTGGAGGAGCTATATGCTATTTATCAGTCACACAGCTTAAGAAGAGATTTGGTTATGATGATGCTTTAGATGCCTTTGGATGTCACGGTATAGGCGGAACCTGGGGAGGAATTGCTACTGGTATTTTTGCTTGGAAAGGCATAAATGGAAATGGAGCAAATGGGTTATTGCATGGTGGTACTCATTTGATCATAGCACAAATAATTAGTATTATAGCTGTATATGTTTATGCGGCCTTAATGACCTTTTTATTAGTTAAAGGAATAGGCCTCTTTATGAAGTTTAGAGTTAGCGAAGAGGATGAAAGAACTGGTCTTGATATAGCTCAACAAGGCGAAGAGGCTTACGGACAATTTTATTAGTTTGCATATTTTAAGGGACACACCTATGTTTTCAGGTGTGTCCCTTATAGCTTAGACCGATAACCTAATATTCTCAATCAAATGCAGGTGTGTCGCTAATAACGTTATGGTATAATCAAATTATGAGGTGATCAAATTGAAGCTTATAAGTAAGTTAATAGTTTATATTTTTCCTCTTATCTCAATTTTGGTGATAATAAATCATGTATTTATTCTTGGACTAGTACTTCTTATCCTATATTTATTATGGATTCTTCTTCCGTTTATACTAAAAGCAGGGACGAATTATAGCTTGATGAAGTCCACAAATGAGTACAAAAAAGGAAATATAGAAGAAGCTATTAGAATTTATAAAAAGGTATATGACAAAGGTAAAGAGAAGGCTTCTTCATTATTTATTTATGCATATTTTCTTATTAAGGTAGGAAGATTAACAGAGTTTGAAGAAGTATTAGAGGCACTTTCTAAAATACAATTAAATGATAAGGAAAAAGTAGATTTTACTGCAAATAGAGCCCTTCTCCATATGAAAAGAGGGGAGTTAATAGACGCTAAGGATATATTAGAGAAGGAAATAGTGGAGCGGAAATCTTCAGTCATATATGGAAGTCTGGGATATTTATATATATTGATGAACGATTTATCTAAGGCTCTAGAATTTAATATAGAAGCCAATGAATTCAATAGTACAGATACAGTTATAGCAGATAATTTAGGACAGACTTATTTTCTACTTAAGGAGTATTCTCTTGCGGAGAAAATATATATTAAACTAATGGAAGAAAAGCCTACCTTTCCAGATTGCTATTATAATTATGGCTTGGTTTTAGAAGCCTTAAATAAAAAATCTGAAGCCCTAGAGGAATATAAAAAAGCCCTTGGTTGTAATTTTAGTTTTTTAAGTTCTGTTAATGAAAAAACCTTAGAAGAAGTAATAGAAAATATAAACAGTGATTAATAATCACTACGGAGAAATTGAAGCTACAAAATCCTCTCTAAAGGGCCTGTCCATTTGGGTTACCGTTCAATAATTTATTTTTTGTATTTTAATGATTATTTTGAACATAATAATAGCATCTTAAATAAAAGGAGCTGGCATTATGGAAGATGGAACCAATATAATAAAAGATGTTGATGAGCCAACGGAGGAAAAATTATCAGATGTGTTAAAAATATCTGATAAAACAGAACAAAACATAGAGAATAGATTGAAGGAATTAGGATGTGAATGGAGCAGCGAAAGGGTTGTAACTACAGCCGCCGCAAGTGCAATTGTTGCAAGTACTATTTTAGGTTATGCTTTTAGCAAGAAATGGTTTTGCATTAGCGGACTTGTAGGGTTACTAATGTTAACTGATGGTTTAAAAGGAGATTGTGTAACTACTCCTTTAGCAGAAAAAATGAAATTTAGAAAAGCATACGATATAACAGCTGAAAAAGAAACTTTAGCTATGCTTAAAACTCAAGATTTAGTTTAATTGTTAAATAACATCAGTCCACCGATCTAATATGAACAGGGACATACCTGCTGACTCTATATCGTAAATTGAAGGTTTTTTCGTTATGTTGAGATTATCTTTAAAGAGTATGTTTTCAGGGCAGCAGGTGTGTCCCTGAAATGAATTAGCTGTATTTCGGGAATAAGTTATGTGGCTGCCACTAGTTCTAGTTCTTCTTTAAGCTGATATATTCTTTTGCCTAGTATTGGATGAAGAGCATAGGGGGCTATCTCATTTAAGGGTGTTAAAACAAATAGTCTTTCAGCCATTCTTGGATGAGGTATAAATAAGTCCTCTTCCTGAACAATTATGTTATCAAATAAAATTATATCTAAGTCAATAGTTCTAGGACCCCACTTAACAGTTCTTACTCTTCCTAAAGCATTTTCTATTTTCAAAAGGTCATTTAATAGTTCCCTTGGGGTTAAGATGGTTTCAATTTTAGCTATTAAGTTCAAGAAATTATCTTGGTCTAAATAACCCACAGGCTTTGTATCATATTTAGAAGATACCTTAAGTAAAGTTATTGAAGGTGTATTAAGTGACTGAAGTGCTTTGTTTATGTAAGACTCTTTATCACCTAAATTTGAACCTAAGCTTATATATGCAATGCTTCTTGATCTTTCAAATTCAATTGAGGCATATTCTAAAGGAAGACCTATGGGAGCCCAAGGCTTTTTTATAAGAACTTTTACTGAGGTTAAGCTTGGATAGTTATTTAGTAAGAAGCTGGTTAAAGCATTGGCGCAGCTTTCAAGTAGTTTATATTTCTTGCTTATAAACAAATTAGAAACTCTTTTGCATACTTCAGAATAACTTACAGTTTCCTTAAGATCATCACTTCTGCCTGCTGCTTTAAGGTCTAAGGATAACCAAAGGGATATAAGAAATCTTTGTCCTAAAGAGTTTTCTTCTTCATGAACTCCATGATAGGCAAAAACTTGAAGATCCTTAATATATATCTTATCCATAACTACCTCCTGTAATAATAATAATGCATTTAATAATCTAATAGAAAATTGGTTGTTTTCTTATTGTATCTGTCATGATAGCAACTCTTTTATTTTCTAATACATCATGAACTCTTAAAAAATCACAGCCCTTTAATATTCCTATAACGGATGTAGCTAAAGTACCTTCTAATCGTTCAAGTGTGGGCAAGCCTAGTGTATTCCCTATAACTGACTTTCTTGAACAGCCAAGAAGAACAGGGAAATTTAAAGCTGAAAGTAGACCTAGATTGTTTATTACTATAAGATTTTGTTCATAGTTTTTACCGAAGCCAATCCCAGGATCTAATATAATATTTTCTTCCTTCACTCCTGCAGCTTTTGCTATATTTATACTTTCAAGGAGCTCAAGTTTTATATCATTCATTATATTTTTATAATTAGTATTTGACCTGTTGTGCATCAAACAGCAAGGTACTTGATATTCTGCTGCAACCTTTGCCATAGCGGGATCCATCTTAAAGCCATAGACATCATTTATCATGGAAGCTCCTTTAGCTAGAGCCGCTTCAGCCACCTTTGCCTTATAGGTATCTATGGATATGGGGATGTTTATTTCACTTTTTAAAGCTTCTATAATTGGAATAACCCTTAAAAGCTCTTCTTTTTCATCAACTCTTTTAAAATTTGGCTTTGTAGACTCACCACCTATATCGATTAGGTCTGCACCTTCCGCTTCCATAAGCTTAGCATGAGCTACAGCTTTTTCTATTGTATTATACTTTCCTCCATCAGAAAAAGAATCCTCTGTTACATTGAGAATACCCATTATATAGGTTCTTTCTCCTATATTGAAATTCATATTTCCTATTTTAAGTGATCGCTTCATAAAAACTTAGCAGGAAACCACTATCCCTTTAGGGTAGTGGAGGAATGCTCATGACCATCCCTAACCTGCTATCCTCCTTTCCCATAATAGACTTTTTCTAGTGTCAAATAACTGTAAATTTTTATAACTAGCACTTGCATGTATTTTAGTCCCATTTAATGTCCTCAAGTCGAAATAACCACTACTACGTCTTCCAAATATAAAACATTCTTTTCCCTCATATTTAACTTTGTCGAATAATCTAAATCCTTTTACTAGATATG
>DATCIH010000155.1:0-7748 GCA_036507955.1 Clostridiaceae bacterium
ATCTATAATGATAACCTCCTTTGTATTTATGCGGTTGACGAACCTGCATTTATTTTATCAAAGGAGGTTGTTTTTTTCTACTCATAGCTAAAAGCTTTTTAGAACCACGGGCATAGCCCGTGGTATTCAGTAAACTAAAAAGATGAAATATAGAAGTATTTTTCAGAGCTGCAAAGCAAGAGTTAGGCCTTGCAGAATGTCACTCAATATCAGAGATTCATCAACATGCACACTTAGAATTGCTTTTTACGGCAGAATCTCTGTTAAACTATGCTAAATGGCAACTGAATAAAGATAAAGCGAGTGATGAAGAAGGCTGCACCCACGGCAAAATGGTCAAAAGCCTATTTCATACTCGCTGCCAGATCCAAATGAAAATAAAACAAAAAATTCAAAAGATCTATATCTATTTTGACATAGAAGTACAGCAATTTGCAACACTTTTTAAATTATTTTGGCCAAAGGAATTGATTATGTTTTTTGGTGTACGGTAAATTACCAATTATTTGCCACTAACTGCATAACTCATGTAAATAATTGCATAAAAAAGTCAATTGCCAGGGGAAGTAAGCTCCCTTGGCAATTGACTTTTATTGTTTTATTAGTAATTTTGGACTATTTCCATTGCAATTTCGGCCCATTTTGTTATACGTTCTGGCTGAAGATGAATAGTTGAAATATCCTTTAGAATAAATTCAAGATTAGTATGATTTGCCTTTGCTAAATCTGCCGTATACTGTAAATCTGATTTAACAATACTCCAATTAACATTATCAGTTGCAATAAATGCTGGGGTTGGTTTATTAGACATAATAAGCTTTTCCCCTATCTCTTCTGCAAATCTTTTTCTATCACTCCAAGGGCTGCAGGATACTTTTTTTAAGTTCGGGATCTTTTTGATTATATCTAAGCGGTCGTCCATACGGTCGCAGCAACCATAATAAATCATACCAAAATATTCCGCCATGCGTGTAATGTAAGGTAATTCAAATTCCTCTGTAACTTTTGGAGAAACCGAGGTGAACAGTTGTGCTAGACCATACGCCCAACTATTTTTGGATATAGACCCTTTTCCCTGCCCGCAATCAGGTAACAGTTCATCTGTATATACATATGAACAATGGCATATGTTTGTGGTATCATCGTGGATTTTTAACTCGTTTGCTTGCTTTATTCCAGAAATAGTTGCCTCTGTAATTCTTTCCATACAAGCATGTACAAATTCAGGCCGGTCTATAATATCAAAGTAGGCATTTTCTATCCCCATAAGTTGAGTTAAGTAATCCCATACCCCAAGATGAAATGATGTATTATTACTCTGTTTAATTGGTGCAATACCATTAAATATTTCTTCAGCTTCCTGTATCCTAATTTGGCTTTGATAAATATCAACAGTGAATTGCATATCCTTAATTTTTTCAATGTCCTCGTAATCTTTAAGGACGCAAGTAAAATGTTGAGATGCAGCAGTCGTACCCTTGCTTAATTCTAATCTTTCAACAAAAGGACTTAACCCATAACCAGAATTATGAATTGATTTTGGTATTGTTATATACGGTTCAAGCACCATATCAACTGGGAAATGAGTCCACTTATACATTTTTGTACGTAAATCCCATTCAATACCTTTCCAAAAGGGGTCTTCAACCAAGCAGGTCAGCTCATTATTTCCGTTCAATTCATTCCAAGGTAGTTGGTCAATACAAACCATCGGACGTTGCATTTGGCTACGATTTAAAGCTTTCCATAACTCGATTTTTTCTTTCTGAATTGGTAGAGTTGCTATGCTCATATATTTTGAGCCCACTTCTCTTAAAATTTGTTTATCCTTTTGAGAAACTGACATTTTAAAACCACCTTTATATTCTTAATATAAGAATCAATCTTATATAAGTATAATACTCTAAAACCATATAAGTAAACTGCATATCATGACATATGTTATGCATAAATTGACTTTCTGAGCTTTTAACACTATTGTTATGTATAAGAGGTTATATATAATGCCTGTATATAAAAAACATAAGAGATTGGAGTTTACACAATGCTGCTACAATACGGAAATACAACCACTACCCCTGAATGGAATATAGATGAAAAGATACCTCTAGGATATTCTCGTGTGTATTACGTATATAGTGGAGAAGTTGAGTACGAGGATAACCAAGGTAAAACCCTTTTAAAATGTGGATATTTATATATATTTCCTTCTGTATCTCCTTATCAAATGAAACAAAACCTACAGAATAGATTGCATTGTACTTTTATTCATATTGATGTGTTTCCAGCTTTAATAACTGATCTTATTGAGGTAAACATAGAAGGGAATTTGGTTTTAAAGTATATTCTTCTTTCTATAGCAGCAAGCATTGATGCAGATGATATAAAGTTGATTTTTGCTTTAGCTGATGTTTTTGAGACTTATTGCAAAGAACATAACTTATTTATATCACTAAACAAACAAATATCAAATTTGTTGTTATATATAGCTGAACATATAGAAGAAAAAATATCAGTTGAGAACTTATGTAGTTTGGCAGGTTATAATGAGCAATATTTTATACGTCTTTTTAAGCAAACTATTGGGCTGTCACCGTACCAATATATCATTAGCTATAGACTAAAAGAGGCTAAAATATTGTTAAAAACCGATATATCTATTACTCAAATAGCAAGAATGACGGGCTATCGTGATATTAAATCGTTTAGCCGCTCTTTTAAAGAAAATTTTGGCTTTTCACCAACCGTTTATAGAAATGTTTACGTTGTACAACCATAAGAAATGCACGCTGTAAGGAAAACTTATAGGGTGCATTTATTTTAAATAATTTAAACAAAACCCTTTTATATAAAGTCTATATATATGAAAACCGATTTTCAAACTATTACTTGGAGGTTAATTATGAATAATGATTTTCTTGAAGCAGGTCAAAGGAAGTATGATTCTATACCAATCCCTGAAGATCTTGAGATAAATTTAAAAAGAACCTTGAAAAAGGGTAGAAAATATAGAAAGCACTCCCCCCTATTTAAAATACTTGGGGGAATTGCAGCTGCCCTCTTAATATTCGTATTGTCTGTTAACTTATCCCCAAACATTGCTTATGCCATGGGTAATATACCCCTATTAAATAATCTTGTTCAATTTGTAAACCTAGATAAAGGGCTAAACAATTTAGTTAGAAGTGGAAAGATCCAACAGCTTAATGTCACCGCCCAAGACAAAGGGGCAAAATTTACTGCCACCGCTATAGCGGCGGATGATTTAGAACTGTACATTAGCTATAGCTTTCAGGGAAAGGGGTTATTTATATCCCAAATGAAATTCAAAACGAAAGATGGTAAAAGTGAGCTCCCATGGAACACATTTGATTTACCTGCTAATAAAAATTATGTAGAAGTTCAAACTGATAAATTAGTTAAGGATTTCATAATAGAGGTTCAAGTATATAAAGATGACCCTCTCTTCCATGTACCTATGGCTGCTTTAAGTCAGGAAGTCTTAAATAATTTAAAATCAAAATATGATAAAGG
Source organism: Clostridiaceae bacterium (assembly GCA_036507955.1). Classification (GTDB taxonomy): domain Bacteria; phylum Bacillota; class Clostridia; order Clostridiales; family Clostridiaceae; genus DATCIH01. Next base: position 3,535 of record DATCIH010000155.1, read on the forward strand.
TTTTATTACAACGCTAAGTATTCCCATATCCTTAAGCAGTAAAATATTAAAGGATACTTCAATAAACATAACTGAAGTTAATAAGGAATTCAAAAGTGAGATTGGTACTTTCAAAATTAATAAGCTTCAAATATCAACCTCAAAAAGTGTACTTTATTGCCAACTTCTCAGTGAGGATTATGAGCTCATTGCAGTAGACAATCCTATGCTATTCGATGATGCTGGTAATCAGTATTCTTTTTCTAATGGTATTGGATATTTACAAGCAAACAATACTATTCGTATAGATTTCAATGGAAATCTTCCACTCACTAATTCCTTAAGTTTTAAATGTTCCGGAATAAAATACGTGAATAAAAAGGATAAACATATTACAATAGATGTTAAGAACAACATAGTAGAGCCCAACAATTTGGGAGTAAAACTTATTAGTATTAAAGGCACAAAGATTACACTTGATTCCTCAAAAGGTATTGTAACCTTTGCTCTTAATGCAAGTAATGAAAAAGGTGAAAAAATCTCTATAAAACAAATTTCTGAGTATCCAGACTCCAAGGAAGAATTAGAGTTCAAATCTTTAGCCTATAAAAAGATTATTTTGAATGTAGCAGAAGTAAGTGACAATACAACAGATGGCTTTGATATAAACTTAGGAAATTAAAATGTTATGTTGAAAAGAGTGAATATGTTGTTAAGTAAAACTCCTAACCAAAAAGAAATAGAAAGTATCTTTGAGGAAATTATACTAAAGGAAAAGTCTGCCTTTTATAAGCTAGCTTTTATGTATGTTAAAAATAGTCATGATGCAATGGATATATTACAAGAAAGCATTTTCAAGGCCTACAAAAATTTAAATACTATTAAGGACATTGAATTATTAGATAGATGGATAAAGCGTATTATTGTAAATACAGCTATTGACTATATTAGGAAAAACTCTAAGCTGGTTTTTATAGATGAAATACAAGTTATAGGTGATCCAAATTATGATAGGCCTTATGAAGATTTATATGAAGCCGTGGACACGCTCTCCCCTGAGCTTAAATCAATAATCATCCTTAAGTATTTTCAAGGCTACAGTATTGAGGAAGTAGGGGAGATCCTTGAGATAAGTACTTCCCAAGTAAAAAACAAGATACATAAAGCTTTAAATCTCTTAAGGCTTGAGATAAAAATAACTGGCTGAGGAAATAAATCTAGAAGGAGCTGCTACACAATTTATTTGCGTAGCAGCTCCTTCTTGGTAATCATCTTATAAATGGGTGTTCTCGCCTAGATGCTTTCATTTAAAGTTTCACTAGTTTTATTCAAAAATGTCTCATCTATTCATCATCTTCCTGTATCATCTCCTCAATCTCAAGTATTTCTCTATCCTTATTTATTTCTCTCTTCAATTCCTCTTCAGTAGGCATATAGAGCATATACTTTGAAGCAAATATCTGTTTACTTTCTTCTAAAATTGAGTATTTTACTATAGTCTCATTTTTCTCAGAGCATAATATAATTCCTATAGTTGGATTATCATCCTCACCCTTTATTTTTTCTTCGTAATACCTAACGTAGAAATCCATCTGGCCGATATCTCTATGCGTTAATTTACCTAGTTTTAAATCTATTAGAACAAAGCATTTAAGTAAATAATTATAAAAAACTAAATCCACATAAAAGTGCTCACCCTCTGCAGTTATTCTTCTTTGTCTGCCTACGAAGGAAAAACCTTTTCCTAGCTCTAGTAAGAATTCTTGGAGATTATCTATTAAGCCTCGCTCTAAATCCTTTTCCAAAAATTTTTTATTCTCTTTCAAGTCTAAAAATTCTAGTACATAAGGATCTTTAATCATCTCATTTATAGCTTTAGATTGTTCTAGTGATTTAACTTCATTCCTAACCTCATCTTTATTTTCTTCTTGAGTGGATAGAAGTCGTTCATAATAAAAAGAATTAATTTGTCTTTCTAATTGCCTTGTACTCCAATTGCTTGTTATACATTCTTGTATATAAAAATCTCTTTTCTCGACATTTTCTACTTTTATTATTAATCTGTAATGAGTCCAGCTTAATTGGTCACGCAGTGCGTGACTATTTGGAAATGACAAATAAATTTTTCTCATACTTTTTAGATTTGTAACTGTAAAACCTTTACCAAAATCTTTTGTTAATTCTTCGGATAAGTTTTTTATGATATATTCACCATATTCAGCCCTTTCCTTGCCCTTTTGTTCCTCAACAATTAACTTTCCTATATTCCAATAAGCTTCTACCATATAACAATTAATGGACGCATATGCTTTTTTGCGAGCTTCATTTAATGTATTTTTTATATTTTCATAAAAAATTTTACCTAGCCTTATATTATTATCAGAAATCATATCCACACCTCCTATTTTTACTATTTACCCTATAAAGAATACTTTCAAACTAGTCTTGTTTTGTACCAGTAGAAACCGGGTCTGGTATTACATTATAACAATGTCTAAGTGCTTCTATAGTTTTATTTAAAACAACCTCTTGTTGCATCTTTCCCACAAGTTCATTAATCTAACCAATCATAAATTGTCGTTCCTACTTTTTAATAATTGGCCTTAAATCCTTTTTCAACTTTTCCTTTTGTACTTTTGATTTTTCTATCTCCTTTAATTCCTTAATGAAATAATCACTTTTTATTGTAAAAAGCTATTCTAAAATGGGGAGATATTTTTTAGGTATCTTTTGCTTTCCTTTAATCCAAAAATTAATACTTTGTTTTTTTATTTCAAGTTTTTCTGCAAGTTTTATATGCTGCATATTATACAAACTCAGAATATACTCGAGCTCGCTCACTCTTCCACCTCCCAAATAATATTTCATTGTCTCAGTAATTTGGTATATTATAATGCTGTTTATTGTCTTAGTCAATATTGATTTGTCACACTAACTAATGTTGTTTTATTTCTACTAATAGCTTAAGTGTATTGTAGTAACTGCTGTAGATAAAGAAACTGAAGATAAAGTGTATTTAAGATTTATATGAAACCGTGGGTGCACTCACCCCTGAGCTTAAATCGAGAAGGAGCTGCTACACAATTAATTTGCGTAGCAGCTCCTTCCCATTTCTAAAAATGGTGATTATATCTTCTATTTTAAGCCTAACATTTTGCTTAATGGCTTATCCTTTATTACTATTGCCCCCTGAGGACAAAGCTCCTGGCAACAAAAGCATCGTATACAATTATTATAATTCCACTTTGGTATTACTTTTTTATTATGCGTTACAAAGGTTATTACTTTAGGCCTTCTAGGACAGACCATATCACATTTTTTGCACCCTATACATTTTTCTTCGATCAAAACTGGATTAGGTGCCACCAAGGAGGCAAGAAAATTATTTAGTGAAGGACTAATAAAATTAATCACCTTAGCACTTCGTGATAGTTTGAAATTTTTACATTTCATATCCTCAAGCTTTTCACCTAACACTTCTATTTCTTCAGGCATTACTGCTCCCCATTTTGTATCATGGGCTACCTTTAGTAAGGGTACAGTTAGTACATTATCATAGCCAATTAACCTAACTGCTACGGAATCTACTGCTGTAAGACATTTTCCCATAATAATAGTGTCCATTTCTTTAGGTGTTCCATTCCTAGGCCCATTACCTTCCATAGCAACTATACCATCAAGAATTGCAAAGCTAGTTTTAACAACTGAATTTAGATCCAGTAGCATTTTACTAAAGTTAACTGCATCGGGAAGTTTTGTGTGCCAAGCTGCCTTTTGAGAACCAGGTATACATCCAAATTGGTTCTTAACCGCTCCAGTATAATACATCATAGCGTGGGTTTTAAGCTTAGGTAGGGTTATAATTACATCCGCTTCGTAAGCCGCCGTAGCTACATTCCAAAACTTATACATTAAGGGATTATTCAGCTCCACATGTGAGGCTTCATTAAAATCAACAAAGCTGACTCCATACCTATCAGCTACCTCTAAGAGTCCTGATTTCTCTGCAGCTTTTCTAGTATCTCCAGAACCAGGAGAATCTCCAAATACTATATTATTACTATATTCTTTAACTATCCTAATCACAGCTTCAAACACTGCGTAATGTGTTATAACCGGGGAGCCCTTTTCAATTACACTTAGGAAATTAGGCTTCAATAATACTTTACTATTTTCAGGTATAAGGGTCCTCAAAAAAGAAGTACCACCTAAAAGTTCAAAGCCCTCTCTAAGCT
>DATCIH010000156.1:0-12573 GCA_036507955.1 Clostridiaceae bacterium
AACTATATGTCACCTGATGAGTTTGAAATAGCATATGAAAAAGCAACCAAACTTAATCTAGCAATAGCAATTTAAATTTAAGGGAACTTCTAACAATAACTTTCTCATTTTAATTTGTACTTTTTATTGACATAGGACCACCTCGCCTTTAGTAACCGTAGAGGAAAACATCACTCCTTTTGAAGTCTTTATGAATGAATATCCATGATCAATTCCTAATATCATTTTTTATCTCCTTTTCATACAATTTATTAATTCGTAATAATTCAATGTGTTATTTGTATTACGTTTTCATACACACATTTCATTTAGTCATTAAATGTTAAAATAATTGCCAGCATTTCTTAGTTACTATTATTTAATAATTTCACTTCAATAGTACCAGTACGGGTCTTTGACCCGTACCAAAAAAATTCTATTTTTCCCCAGACATCATTTCGGACTATACGATCCATGATTGCATCAACATGAACACCTCCGCCAAGACGTCCGTGCCAATCTTCCTTATGATACTTGGTGCAAAAGATGGTTGAACCATCATCATGCCCGCGCTCCATCAGCTCAAACAGGAACTATTATTCTTATTAAGATAGGTAGCCAAGCAGTCATTTATCAATTATAATCTAGCCATAATTTAGTACATTTCTAGAGTTCTATTTAACCTTATTATCTTAACTATTGTTTAAATCAAAATTTACCTGAGCTTGTACACCAAATTTGCTATTACCCGCAGCATTAAATAAAGTGCTACACATATACAATAACGGATTTTTGATTTTATTAACTTTAGTAGCTTCAGAAAAACTGTTTAAAGCATACTCTAAGGTGAATATATTAATATTGCTTATTTTGCTTAATATTATACTGGCAGGAAATATAGATTTACCAACTTTAAGTTCTACCGAGTAATACATGTATGTTATCACTTCTTTAAGTGCATCTATATCTTCTTTTTCTGCATGTAGCTTGTCTATATCCATAGCTTTAAAGTATAAGTTCAGATTTTCTTCTGTCCTTCCTTCTATTACTTTAGATTTTTTATTATCAATTGGTCCTTTAATTGATAGATAGAAAGATTGATTATTAGAATTAGTATTTGGTATATATACTTCTTTAGTATCTTTAGTTATTGGTAGGACTGCGTTTTCTACATTAACATTTCTTTCTTGTTCTTTTGCTACTTGTACATTTTCGCAAAGTAGCTCGATTTCGTTTAAATCAAAGGTTTTATCTTTATTTCTATTGGTATATATAGTTTTTTTAATATTACGTTGCTCTTTCCTTTTGTTAATTCTATCCATCTTAATTGTTTGTATCTCTGCTGATGTATAATATATTATCTCTATTTTTTGATTTATAGTTTTAATACACTTAATCATTTCATCATCACGGTATCCCCATTCACATATTTCGTATTCCCAACCTGTAATTCTACCTTTATTATAGATTGCGTACCTTTGCATATAATTATTATCAACAAGTTCAGTTATACCACTTCTGGTGGCTCTCTCTCCCTCTGTAGATTGTTTTATTAAATGGGACATATGTAGTACCCAATCATTGGGCAAGCTTAATATAAACGTTAGAATACCTTTAGCTTTCCAGCTCATGTTTAGATTCTCTATTGGTTTTTTGTTAATTATTATATATGGATTGTCCTTGTCCTTTGGAGCCCTTTTAATTCTCATGTCATTTTGCTGTTTTTCACTTGTCTCTTTCATTTACAAATTCTCCTTAACTCTCTAGATATTTTATTAAATCTGCCAATGCATTCTCGGTTATTTTATAAGCTCTCCCAACTTTTTTTGTTTTTAATATTCTTTGTTGTATTAGAGCATAAACAGTATTCCGACTCACGTTAAAATAGTTACATACATTTTCTACAGTATATAGTTTAGTCATTCTTCTTCTTCCTCTCTTTTTTTAAAATATTTACTATTACTAACTTGAACTCATTTTATGGTTTGTATAAAAATGTAAATATTTAAAAAATAATAGCCTAAGATAAATATTAGTTTCTAAGTTTAACTTAGAAACTAATATTTATCTTAGACTATTTGTTAAAATCTTTATATAAATTTGCCAAAATCTAATTTGTATAAATCTTTGTCTTTATTTAGTATATTATAGAATCTTTATTAATACAATAGCAACTTAAATATATTTTAAAAAGCTTAAATGACTATTTATTTACTTAGTTAATTAATTATAGATAGCACTTTTTAACTTGTAACTATATTATAATACTGATATACTCATATAATTAAAGGATTTCAACAAATAAATGGTTTTAAAAAAATATAAAAAGATTTTAGCAAATAGTCTAAATATTAAAATAATTATTTTAATATTTTAGGACTATTTTTTTTGCAAATCTACTATACCAACCTATTCTATATAAATAAAAGTATAAAAGGAGTGCAAAAATGAGCTTGGAAGTTAAAAAACGTAAGAATACCTGGACATATGTATTGGATATAGGTATAGACCCTTTAACAGGAAATCGTAAGCGAAAATCTAAAGGCGGCTTTAAAACAAAGGGGGAATGCAGAACTGCAGCATCAAAGATTATAACAGAATTAAATAATGGCTCTTTTTTTGAAGTTGTCGATATTACATTAGAGAACTTTTTAGAAAAGTATTTTGATACAGTTAAGCAAAATCTCGCACCTAAAACATTTGTTAATTATAAATGCATTGCAAATTATCACTTGATTCCAAAGATTGGAAAAATGAAACTGAAACAAATAAAGCCCTTACATATTCAAGATGTCTATAATGCTATTCTAAAAACAAATTCATCTACAACTGCAAGACATGTTCACAGTTTTCTTCATAAAGCATTAAATCTAGCTGTTAAGTGGAGGCTAATAGTAAACAACCCCTCAGAAGATGTAGAAAAGCCAAAGAGAGCTAAGACTGAAATGCATGTACTGAATGAAAATCAATTAAACTTATTCCTAAAAAGTCTCGAAACTTTTACTATATTTTTAGTAAGCTTTATTGCTGCAACTACTGGTATGCGTGAAGCTGAAATATGTGGTTTGACTTGGGAAAATGTTAATATTGAAAATAGAACTCTTTATGTCAAAAGTCAACTTCAGAGAATTGATAAAGAGCTTAAGCTAGTTCCTCTAAAAACAAATAATTCTAGAAGGAGTATACAACTCCCCAATATCCTCATTAATACTTTGGAGGATGTAAAAATCAGTCAGGAGGAAAACAAAAAATACTTTGGAGATGCTTATGATAACAGAGGCTTTGTATATGCGCAGCCAGATGGTAGACCATATGATCCGGGTTATATTTCAAGGAACTTTATTAGAGTTGTTAGAGAATATAAATATAAATGTCAAAATGAAAATGGTGAACATCTTGAAAAGACTTTAATTGAGATGTTAAGCATACCCAAGATTAGGTTTCATGACATTAGACATACTCATTCGACATTGTTGCTAAAAAGGGGAATCTCCGTTAAAGTGGTGGCTGAAAGACTTGGAGATACTGTCGATACTGTACTGCATACATATGCACATGTACTTCCCGACATGCAAAAGGAAGCAGCTGAGAAGTTAGATGAAATATTTGATTAATACTTCTAATTTAGTACTATTAAAAATATATAGACCTATTAGGCTTTAGCAATACATATCACAATGTATATACTTAAATTTATTGATTTGGCATTAAAATCAAATTTTATAATTTTTCAAACCTAGTTGCCAACAAAATGCCAACATTTCAACTTTCCCCTTAACCTAAATTAAAAATATAAACCCAGTAACCATTGAGGTTACTGGGTTTTGTTTGGTGCGATAGAAGGGATTCGAACCCCCGGCCAACCGGTTCGTAGCCGGTTACTCTATCCAGCTGAGCTACTATCGCATACAACATGATAATATTATCATAGACACTTATAAAAATCAAATCTTTTTACAGTCATAAACTTACATATAATTATTTTGTTTGTAAATATCTACATAAAATAGTAAAATATTATTATTATTTTAGGGGGTGCATTAGTGAAGACTAAGGAACGATATCTATATATAGATAATTTGAGATTACTTATGATCATTTTTGTTGTTATGGTCCATCTGGCAGTTACCTATAGCGGTAAAGGCGGCTGGTACTACAAGGAAGGAGCAAATCTTGATACTATATCCACTGTAATATTTGGCTATTTTCTATCCTTTACCCAAGGTTATTTTATGGGATTTTTATTTCTTATTGCAGGCTATTTAGTTCCTAGCGCATATGATAAGAAAGGCTTTAACCGGTTTCTCAAAGATAGGCTTCTAAGGCTTGGCATTCCTACTTTATTTTATATGCTTCTTATTGACCCTAGTATTAACCTTTTTCTTAATAAAATTTCCTTAAGCAAAATCCCTAGTTTATATCTTCATTATATTATAAGCTTTGAATTTATAAGTGGATCTGGGCCTTTATGGTTTGCCTTTACTTTATTAATTTTTAGCTTTTTATATGCCTTAATAAGAAAACTAAGCAAAAAAAATCTTGTCTTACTAGTATAACTAAAAGTATCCCAAAGAATTCTTTTATATTTCTTCTAATACTTATCATAGCTGTGGCTTCCTTTACTGTAAGATTGGTACAACCTATTGATTCGAGTATAATTAACCTGCAATTCTCCTTTTTCTCTCAATATATAATACTTTTTATATTGGGCATAAATTGTTATAGATTCACTTGATTCTCTACCTTTAACTATATTAAAGGCAGAACTTGGTTTATCTCTGCTCTAACCTTTGGTTTTATATCCTGGCTTATAACGATGTTAACTGGAGGTGCCTTAACAGGTGACTTTAATTTATATAAGGGTGGGTTGCATTGGCAAAGTATTGCTTATGCTCTTTGGGAAGCCTATATAAGTGTTTCAATGGCTATTGACTTACTCACTTTTTTCAGAGAAAAGTTCAATAAGCAAACTAAGCTCATACAGGGCTTATCCGACAGTTCCTTTGGAGTATATGTATTCCCATGCTCCAGTAATAATTTTTATGGCTATAGCCTTTCAGTCTTCAATTCTTCCACCTTTAGCTAAGTTTCTAATCTTAACACTTATTACTTTACCTTTAACCTTTGCAATAACATATTATGTACTTAAGAGAATTCCTTTAATAAACAAATTTATATAAGGTTTATAATTTAATTATATAAAAAAACTTCACATAAATATGTGAAGTTTCTTGGCGGAGAGGAAGGGATTCGAACCCTTGCTAGAGAAATCCCTACTAACGGTTTAGCAAACCGTCCTCTTTAGCCACTTGAGTACCTCTCCAAGCTAAATAATAAAAACATGGCGGAAAGATAGGGATTCGAACCCTAGGTACGGTCACCCGCACGCCGGTTTTCAAGACCGGTGCCTTAAACCAACTCGACCATCTTTCCGCGTTTGAGACAATAATCATTATATCAACAGCTAGGAGCTATGTCAATATTAACTTTTTCTCTACTCCCCTATATTATCTTCTCCAAATGTTATTTTTAAATACTAAAAATCTTATTTTATTACCTCTTTACCACCCATAAACTCCCTTAATACCTCAGGTATCTTAATTGAGCCATCCTCCTGCTGATAATTTTCAAGTATTGCAGCTACCGCTCTTCCCACTGCAACTCCAGATCCATTTAGCGTGTGAACAAACAAAGGCTTGCCTTTTTGTCCTTCCTTGAACCTTATATTTGCTCTCCTAGCTTGAAAATCCTCGTAATTACTACAGCTTGATATTTCTACGTATCTTCCGTAACTTGGCATCCATACCTCTATATCATAGGTCATTGACGAACTAAAGCCCAAATCTCCGGTGCATAGTCTTACTACTCTATAAGGGAGACCTAACCCCTGAAGTACTGATTCTGCATCATTTGTAAGCTTTTCTAGCTCCTCGTAGGAATTTTCAGGTTTAGTAAACTTAACTAGTTCCACCTTGTTAAATTGATGTTGCCTTATTAGTCCTCTAGTATCTCTACCAGCTGAGCCTGCCTCTGCTCTAAAGCATGCACTATAAGCTACATGCTTTATTGTAAGCTCCTCACCATTTAATATTTCATCTCTATAGAGATTAGTAACTGGCACTTCTGCAGTAGGTATTAAGAAAAGATCATCATTTGTTTTAAAAGCATCCTCTTCAAATTTTGGAAGTTGACCTGTTCCTGTCATACTAGCCCTATTAACTAAATATGGAGGCAAAATTTCTACGTATCCATTCTTATCTACGTGAGTATTTAAAAAATATGATATTATAGCTCTTTCAAGTCTAGCACCTTGTGCTCTATAAACTGTGAATCTTGAGCCAGATATCTTCCCTGCCCTCTCAAAATCAAGAATATTTAAATCTACTCCTAAATCCCAATGAGCTTTCGGAGTAAAATTAAAGGAGGTTGGTTCTCCCCATTTTCTAACTTCTAAATTATTATCCTCAGATAAACCTATTGGAACCATCTTGTAGGGTACATTCGGTATACTTAATATAATATTTTGGATTTTTACATCTATTTCTGAAACGATAAGATCCTTTTCTTTTATATCATCAGATACCTTTCTCATCTCCGCAGTTATATCATCAGTATTTTCCCCTGCTTTTTTTAATTTTCCCACCTTAGCTGAATCTTCGTTTCTTTTTCCTTTAAGACTTTCTACTTCAACTATTAGCTCTCTTCTTTTTTCATCCAGAGCTAAAACTTCATCTATTAGAGATACGTCAAAAGACTCCCCTCTGCCCTTTAAAGCCCCCTTTATCTGCTCTGTATTGTTTCTTATTCTTTTCAAATCTAACATATTTATTCCTCCTAATATTTACTTTAACCAAAAAAAGAGTCCTTCCGTATAGGGACGAAAGACTCCGCGTTACCACCCTGATTGATTTTAAAAAAATCCTCTCCTTATATAACGATCCTATAAAATACTACTAAGTATTACATTAAAACCGTATTGCTCCTCGCAATCCCTCCAAGGCGGATTCACTATAGATTAGGTACTAACTTACACCAACCGTCAGCTCTCTAAAACCTCATATATGCTACTATCCTTTTCATAGGTTTAATATTCATTTATACTTATTATAGGTATTTATCTTTTCTAAGTCAACTTTTTAACATTTTTTGTACAAATAATGTCTACACCTGTGTTTAATATATTGATGCAAACTACATCCCCTATTCTTGTGGGTGCACCTAGGTATAATCTGCTAAGAGCCTTTGAACATTCAAGCCAAAGACTTTTATCTAAAGGCTTGCTGCTTTTAACCGGCGCAACAGAATACTTAGCTCCTTTTACTCTAACTAAGGTTGTAAAAATTTCTTCCTTCACCTAATCTCATCTCCATATATATTACACACTATCAAACTCTTTTATTCTTGAGCCTAATATTTTTGAGCCTTTTGTATCCTTAACAATATCCAGCATACTTTTATTGGTCTCTCTAGCTAGTATTGAAACGATTTTATTAAGACAATAGGAGCCATTGCATAACCCTTCCGTTACACCTGTTCTTTTTCTGATTCCTTCAATGGTTCTAGCCCCTAGAGGTCTTCTTATAGAATCTAAAATTTCCCCTTCAGTAATCTGCTTACACACACAGATTATATTACCATATTTGCTATTTATCTTTATTATATTTTTCTTTTCCTCCAGCGACAATTCTTTAAATTTATAAAACTCTCTTCTTTTATCATTAAAATCTTTTTTTTCTTTACATTTTATTATATGAACTAAGTTTTCAGAAAGTTTCTTTACAATAGCTGGTGTCATATTAACCTTTCCGTAATGCTTACCACTTATTCTAATATAGCCATCTGTTAGGGCTGAATCATTTATTACTATTTCTTCATTAAAAGAACCTTCTGAAAAATAAGAAAGTACATCCTCATTTTTTATCTCAGGAATAACTTCCCTGGCCCTTTCTAAAACCATAACATAATCTAGTTTTTCCTTAGAGCTTATTACTATTACATTGCTTCCTTGAAGCATAGGTAGAATAAATATTCTCTCCCCATTGCTACTAAAGGTACCTACTATTTTATTTAAACCCTTTCCTATTTCTTTATCTAATATGCAATAATGCATTCTAATATTGCTTATATCCTCTTCACTTTTTATGGGAGTTGTATCAATTACGTATTTACATGTAAATTTGTTTTTGTTTGTAATTACACTAAAGCCTGCAGATATGTTTTCCAGGTTTAGAACCTCCTCCTCAAGCTTAAATTTAACTCCATTTTCAAAGGCAACCTCTCCATAGGCTATGGCCAGGTCGTAGGGGCATATAATCGCTGTATTCTTAGTATAAATAGCATTTTTTATATTAATATTTATCAAAGGCTCTAATTTTTTAATATCTTTTTCGTTAAGAAGTGTTACACCTTCTATTCTTCTTTCCTGTGCTCTTTTATATATTTTTTCAACCTTCTTGTTGTCCTGGGCATTTTTTGCAAAAATAATTGATTCTATCTTCTTATATGGGATTTTAAATTTCTTAATAGCTTCAGCTATTAACACACTTCCTTCATATTCTAGCTTAGCTAAGACCTCATCGTCATTTTCAAGACCATCATATACCATTATAGTGTTTAGTAGGGATACATCTCCTGCTACATCATATTCTTTTTCAATAAGAGCTATATTAAGATTATACTTAGAAAGCTCATAAGCTGCTGCGCATCCTACGATTCCACCTCCTAGTATTAAAACATCATAATCCATAAATACCTCCTCAAAAGGGTGTCAACCTGTTTTAAATTTACCAAACATAGAAACCAAAGTTTCTCTTATCTCCATTTTATATAATAAATTGGACACTCCATATTGAAGTGTCCTACTTATTAATTACATTACTTACTCAAATTATTTATGGCTTCTTGAACCTTATTTAAATAAGTTCCATATTGTGCCCAATCACCACTTTTTTGAGCGGTAATCGCTAGATCCATATTATCCTTTGCTTCTTTTATTAATGCTTTTTCAGTGGCACCTAGACTGGTAGTACCAGTAGTACCAGTAGAAATATTTGTATTAGGTGGCACAATATCTGCTGCTGTACCAAAAATCATTGACAGTGCAGTTTCAATGTTTTCTGCCATAACCGTCTTTTCTGAATAGGATACAATAACTCTCTTCATTTCCGGTATACTATTTTGACCGCTGGCTCTTAGATACACTGGCTCAATATATAATAGAGAGTTCTTTAGTGGGAGTATTGAGGTATCTCCAAAATTAACTGCTGAGCCTTGAGTATTCCATAGGGACAGCTGTTGAGATATTGTGGTATCCTGATTAAGTTTTTGTTTAAATAGTAATGGGCTATAAACCGTCTTTTCAGTTGGGAATCTATAGGCTACTAGCTTGCCGTAATTAGCAGCATCCATCCTAGCTGCAACCATAGAAACCATATTATCTCTGCCTCTCATATTAAAGTACTGTATGAGCACCATCTCTTCTGCGGACTCGCCAGGAAGCTTCATAGTCATAAAGGAGGATGCATTTAAAGTTTTCTGTCCCTCTACTTGTTTTAGATTTGAGGCTATTTCCCACAAGTCTTCGCTATTATAGAAGGTACCTGGATCTGTAACATGATATTTACCAATAACAGCGCTTTGTATATTAAATAAATCCTCTGGATATCTTAAATGATCTACTAGATCTTTAGGCATAGCATCTTCAAACTTAAATAAGCCACTAAATATTTTAGAATAGCTCATTATTATAGGATCAGTTTTATCAACAATATAGAAATTTGTAGTACCATCATTTGCATCTATTACTACCTTAACTGAATTTCTAATATAATTTATATTTCCTTGTGGTTGTGAATAGGGATACCTGTCAGAGGTTGTATAAGCGTCAATAATCCAATATAACTTACCACCGCTTATAACCATATAGGGATCCTTATCATAAGTTAAAAATGGTGCAATTTTAGTTACTCTATCCATTATATTTCTATTAATAAGCATCTTACTATCTGAGGTAATACTAGAAGATGTTAAAATTGGAAGACTTGCATTTTGTAGAGCAAATAAAAGTCTATTGCCAAAGGTCATCTTAATTCCAGCTTTACCATCATATTTATTTGTAGCGTTAGTTCCACCCTGTGGAAAGTCAAACTCTGTGGTGCCTGTATTTACTATAGCATAATCATTAGTTTTTTCTCCAAAATAAATTCTTGGGTTATCGATTTTAATGTCTGTACTATTATCAAGTGGGATATCCTTGATTACAAAATCCGGCTGTCCCTCTGAGGTAACTGAATTTACCTTGCTCATAACCACACCATAACCATGTGTATAAGTTAAGTGCTTATTTTGCCAAGTGGCAGCATTTCCTTCAAGAGCATCTAAATTTATTTCTCTTGGTGAAATAAATACTTGCGAATAAACATCCTTTATTTTATATCTATCAACATCTACATCATTAAATACGTAGTAATTCCTTTTAACCTGGGTTTGATTATAAAATTCTTGAGTTGGTGCAAAGGAATTTATTTTAATATTGTTAACTGTAGCACTATTTGCTTCAATATCCGCCTGAGTTAAATTATCATTGATGGGATAATCTTTAACATCAATACTATCTATATTGAAGGCTTTTCTTGTATAATCAATATTCTTTTGAATATATGGTGCTTCTAGTGTTTTTTCATTTGCCTTAACATATAAGGATTGGGTAGCACCAGCTATAACAACTCCAATAATTGATAAGACAAATATGGCTACTAAAGATATTATTATAGGCTTAACCTTTGAGCTTAATATGCTGCTAAATATAATAACTGCTGCTATTATGCAAGCAACTACCAATACTTTATAAAAGGTAAGAGTTATATTGATGTCAGTATAGCCTCCACCAAAAACCACTCCATTTGTGCTATATACGAGATTTAGACTTTTTATTACATAGCCTACGGACATAAGTAGTAATATCAAGGCTGAAACAACTGCTAGCTGTTTCCCTGCAAATCTAGTAACCTCGTTTTTAATATAGCTATAACTATAATCAACATTTTTACTTACACCTGTTAACAATTTATCTTTTAAATTTAAAATAATATAGGTTACTACAGTTACAACTATAAGTAATACCAATAACCCCATTAGTGCTCCGTATAAAGCTTCAATTAGTGGTAGCCTAAATACAAAGAAAGATATATCAAGTCCAAAAATAGGATCCTTAACATTAAAGTTTACTGCATTGCTAAACTGAAGTATCCTATACCAATAGGCGGAAGCTACAGAAAAAGCAAATAAGAAAGAAACTAAAACCGTAGCAATCATAACTACTGTTTTTTCTATCCTATCTCTTTTAGTATTTACTTCAATAACCTTTGCATATCTAATAATACTTTTCCTAAGACTTTTATAATATACCCATATAACTATATAACTAACTATAAATATAGGTACGATAAGATAGCACACCGCCTTTAACTTAGTTAAATAAACTGATAAATAGTTTACCTCTTTAAACCATTCCAAATTAATTATGAAATTAACAATGTTTCCTAAAAATAACAATGCTACTATAATGACTCCTAGTAATACACTCCAAAAAATACTTTTTTTCATTTTTTTACCTCTCTAATCTTAATAGTTTTCCGAGCTTTGTATATCTTGTTACAATAGCCCCTTCAGGACATAACTCTTGGCAACAAAAGCATCGAATACATTTATTTAAGTTCCATACTGGCCTGTTTCCTGCTGCTTTTTTTACCATAGTAATAACCTTAGGTTCTTCTGGACATACCTCCCTACACCTTCCACATCCAATACACTTTTCTTCAGTAAGAGCTGGATTCGGAGATGCCAGCTTTTTAATTAAATTAGTTAAGATTGGACTCACATTTGTCGTAAACTTAGCTATCCTACATAACTTAAAGTTTGTAGCTTTCATTGACTCGATGGTTTCTCCTAAGACTTCTATTTCTGAAGGCATAACAGGACCATAATTATGTTCCTTAGCTACCTTTAAAACAGGAGTTTCCGTGGGGTCTTCATAGCCAATGAGCCTAACCGCAGTAGAATCTACCGCAGTTATACTTTCCCCCATAATCAATGTATCCATTCTATGAGGTGTTCCATTACTTGGTCCATTACCTTCCATGGCAATAATGCCCTCTAGTATTGAAAAACTTGTTTTTACCACTGAATTTAAATCCAATAACATTTTGCTAAAATTTTCCACTTCAGGCATTCTGGCATGCCAAGTTTTTTTACTCATACCAGGTATGCATCCAAATTGATTTTTAACTGCTCCTGTGAAATATGTTAAGGCATGTGTCTTAAGCCTAGGTAGTGTTATTACAACATCTGCATCAAAAGCTACCTTAGCCACATCCCAGGATTTACATATTAAGGCTTCGTCTAATACCACATGTACTGTTTCACTAAAATCAGCATACTTTACACCATATCTTTCTGCTACCTCTAATATACCGCACCGCCTCGCTGCCTTCAACCCATCCCCATACCCAGGGCTATCTCCAAAAGCTATATCGTTGGTATACTCTTTTACTATTCTAACAATAGCCTCAAATACAGTAAAATGAGTGACCGTAA
>DATCIH010000157.1:0-17011 GCA_036507955.1 Clostridiaceae bacterium
TGTTTTTCCTCTGCTTCTTTAATCCATTTATAGATAGTACCTTTGTTTATCTTTTTATCGATAGATACTTTTAATACACTTTCTTTCCCCTGACCGGTTACTCTATCAAGTATTTCTTTTCTTGCTTCTGATGTATACCAAACTTTATTTCCCATACTATATTTCTCCTCTCGTAGAGTCTATACTTTATACTATACTTATATTTTCTCTACGACAACTATCCTAACACATAGGGGTATGGTGCCGTTTTTGTAAGAAAAATTAATTTCGCTCCTGTTCCTTTAGCGCGTTCTTTGCTCATATATCTGATAATAGATGAACCCATCACAGGAAAGAGTTCAATATTCATGCCTTCGCCTGTTTTGCTTTGAATAAAGCTGATGTTGTCATTGTTCCAGTTAATATCATCAAGTTTGAGTTCAGTAATGTCAATCGGCCTCATGCCTGTCGCAAGCAGTATTGTCACTATCGCTTTTGATCTTAAATCCTTATCATCGCCCTCAATATATTTCCAAAGAGCTTCTACATTTTCTGTACTCATAGCGCGAACCGATTTGCTCTTACGGGGGGTACGAAAACTCGAAAAAATCACGGTGTCTATGGGGTATTCTGCAAATTTTAGATAGGTTTTTAGAGCCGACGGAACAATCCGCATGCTCCTCGGTGACCATTTACTACCTAAATCAGTTATGAATTCCCGTATATCAATTACCGTGACCTCAGCGGGATTACTCTTTTTAATTCTATCCAGATAAAGTAGGAATTTTGTTGCTACCTGAAGATATGATTTTATTGTTTCATACCTTTTTTCTTGATTTCTGAGAAATTGTTCATAGAAATGTAGATTTTCCCGAAGAGATTTGATTTGGATATTATCAGCTTCATTTTCAATTAAGAAAATATGGACAGTATTAGCTGCTGTTGCAATCAAATTAAGAAGCGCTTTTCTTTGTACACTGCTTTGAGTAAGTTTAGGATTCTTTTGCTTTCCTTCTTCAATATACTGAGCAATAAATTCCACTGAGAGCCTTTCTGTGCCAAATAGCACTGCACCATGTTGCAGGTCGTGGAACTTTTCATTGTAATGCCATGTTGTCGATTGAGAGTAACCTTTTGCTTTGATCAGCAATTTCCCTTTCTCAATTAGTTGTGAGATAGGGATACTTTTTAGCTCTTTAGATAGATTTATATGGTTAGATATTTGAGGCATATTTTCACCTCCGTTTTAGTATCGTATAGGAAAAGTATCTCCAATCTTTAATTAAATTATTCCGTGCTTTTAAAATTTTAGCTCGTCGTCATGCGGCTTTTAGGTATGCATAGCCGATAATCAATTCTGCGGCATAATCATAGTTATACCGAATGCGGTATAACTATGATTATCTGAAAAGCGCAGTTCTCGAAGGCTCTGGTAAAGACGCCGTAAAGCAGAAAAATTTCAATAAGCTTGAGGCTCACTACGCCTTTGAAGGCATATTTTGTAACGCTGCTAGCGTAGCGGTTGGGAGAAGGGATCCGTCGAAAATCTTGTAGCCGTTGTTCGTGAGATTGCGTTTACTCCAATGCCCTGGGTAACCAGCTTTGAGGAGCTACAGGAGCATGTTACTCATAAATGTATGGAATACTGTTTGACTCATAGAATTAAAGGGCGGCCTTTGGGAATAAACGAGATGCTTAAGGAGGAAAAAACACACCTCCTGCCGTTACCGATATACCATCTTGATCCAGATGAGGAAGTAAGGGCAATTGTAAGTCATGACCTTACTGTTCGCCTTAATAACATAAAATATTCCGTTCCTGAAGCTTATGTGGGACTTAGTGTAACTCTTAAAATCTCACCTTTTAATGTAACTATCTATCATGAGGGTACTTTGCTTTACAAACATAAAAAAGCATTACATCTAGGCGAACATCAATATATTCCAGAGCACTATCTTGGAATATTAGAGAGAAAACCACGCGCTATTAAAAATGCAGCTCCATTGATTCGTGGCATAATGCCTAAAGAGCTTTCGGATTTTATGCGGCTGTGTAAACTTCGAGATAAGAATTATCAGCTGGTTAATATACTGTTATTAGGTAAGAGCATTGGTGCAGATACACTTTTATGGGCTGTTAAACAAGCCAATATGACTGGAACACCAACCTACGATTTGGTATGCTTTTACCTGGAAATGCAGGCACCAAATACTACAGATTACACACCTATTCATGGTGATATTAAAACTAATCCAGTGGATTTTGAAGAATATGGGGTAGGGAAACGATTCGTGTAAAAAACTATAGTAGGAGTAAAATATTTACATTTGATTCTATTGCAGAACTATTTTTGAATAAAGCATCTCTACTCTAATGAGTTTTTTGCAATAGAATCATATTTAATTTATTTATATAACATTAATATCAAATTTCAATTCTGGAACATCTATATTCTTATCAATGCTGTATTTCCCAAATCTATTAATATGGCTCGTCATATATGGAGCTAATGAAGATATAATATCCTCATTTATATCATAACCTTCAGATGCAAGACCTTGGAGAATGGCTGACATGTGGTAAACGTTATAAAATATAATAGTATTTGCAACTAAATGATTATATTTTATCATTTTTCTCTGATCTTCCCGATTGTTTTCTCTAATAACTCCATCACTCCCGAAATTTATCCACTTCGTAAATCCGTTAAAGGATTCATTCTTATTTGTACATTCTTGAATTGTTCTCCTTAAATCAATATCTGATATGTACTTTAAAAGGAATCCAGTCCTTACAGCTCTCCCTAGCTCACTAAATGCTTGATATAGCTTGTTCCTTCTACTGTAACTACCAAGTTTTCGGAGTATTGCAGAAGGTTTTATTCTTCCCATCTTTATTGAAAGTGCAACTCTCAGCATGTCAGGTAGATATGTTTTGATTAGTTCCCAATCAATTGTATCTGTAAAAAATTCGTCCATATGCACATAAGTATTTGTTTTATCAGCTTTATAAAACTTTAAATGTTTCCAATTACGTATGCGTGGCATAAGATCTATTCCTAATAAAAAAGATAAACCAAAGATAGTTTCATTTTGACCCTGAGTATCCGAATGAATAATGTGAGGTTTTATATCTACATTCTCATTCATAAGCAAATCTAAAATATATAACCCTCCCAAACTCCACAAGGTATAAACTTACTAAAAAGAGCTATATACAAATCTGATATATGATAATATCCAATAGCACCATTTACTCCATATCGTATATGTCTTTCTGATAATATATTTCGTTCGAATATTTCCCATATTGTTCCGTCTGCGGCTACCCTCTCCCCCGTTCCCCAATATTTTAGAATGTTGAATTTTTTATAAAGATTAATGATATGATTTATTGCATTATCTATCTTGTCGATACTTATATGCCATTGATTGATGTATGAAACTTGCTTTCTCGTAATGGTATCGAGAGAATTTGCTGTTTGAGAAGGACCTAAGTTGCACCCATAGCAAAACACCGTTGTTAAATATCTTTCAATTGGATCATCTAACTTGGAATCAAATCCAGACAATGGTCCAAAGAACTTTGTCCATTTATACCATTGCTGGGAAGTATATAGAATATCGAGAATACTAACCTGTTTCATTCTGTCTGCAATTAAAGATTTTATTAGATTTAAATCTCTTGGCTCTTCTTTCTTTTTTAGTGGTGATAAAATTAATTCACCTTTTTGCACCCTTAGATATTGGTTGGAAGGAAAGGATTCGTCAGCTTTATCAGCTGAAGTATTTAATAATGCTTTAACATGCTGAATAAATTCTACATCTGTAACTGGAATTCCCACCTGCTCACTATAAATCTTAATTTCTTGGCCATATTCTTCCCAACTTATAAGCTGATCCCTAAAGTCTGAGTATTTATCGCTTCCCTTAATACACAAATCACCTGACTTTAAATCCTGCATTATTTCATAAAAAGCACATGCTTCAAATTGCCTACGGCTTAATGCATCATTGTTAGTTACCTTGCCTGAATGGCCTGTGAGCAGTTTTGTCCATTTCTCTGAAACCCACGATAAATCTAAATCTTTATATTCGTCCTTTGGTATTTCTTTCAAACGGGTTAATTTTCTATTTTTTTTAATAATATTTATTACGTTCTCCATTGTTTTATCTTGGCTTGTAGAGTATAAATCTACATTATCCAAAACTTTAAAAAGAGTTATTCTACCCTTTCCTTTTATGCATTCCCATGCAAATGGGAAATAATTATCTCCAGCATATGTATTATGAATTTCACATTTATCTATAATTTCATCTGGATTCTTTGTACTCTGTGCTCTCAATGCTTCATCTATTGCATCAAAGCGTTCTTCCTTATTTCCTTCTGTTTTATATGCAACCATAAGATCTTTTAAAGTTGTTATTAAATTACATGCTATTTTAGAATGAGCCAGTTTATATTCAACTTGTTTATCACGTGCTTTATTTTGCCGTGATTTAACTAATTTAACAAACATCTCGCCAATATCATCAAGAATATTAGCACATTTTTGGGTGATAAAAATAACCGCAAGGGTATAACGTTTATACTCTTCAAGCTCTTTCATTTTTGATGCATTTAATGCTTCAGCAGCACATACAAAGTGTTTCAATTTTACGTCCGGTATAGTTGAAAGAATTTGCTCTTCAATATTAAAGGCTTTGATACTTTTAAAGATTTCAAGAACTTGTGATAGGCTCTCAGATGTAAGCTTACCAGGATCTTCTTTTAATATATTCCATCCAGTGGTTGTGTCAGATTGATTATTACTAAAAAGGTTATCAATAAGCTTTTTTGTTTCATCATTAATATTATTATAAATATGCTTGTAATAAGCGGTGTATATAGCATGTCTAACTTTCCTAGAGAGTCTGATTAGGGTACTAAATGCAGGTAACTCAAATCTTTGATGTATCAGCTCATCTATTACAATATTTATAATATCGGCATCATTATCTTTAGTTTTAGACGCATCAGCTGCCGCTTTTATAGCAATGTGTTTAGCTTCTTTTCCGTACGATTTGATATTTAGAAATTTACGAATGAAATCAAGGTGTTTTAACCTTGTTATTGATTTATCGTATTTTTCAAATTCAAATTCCTCATGATACATTCCCATAATATTTGCAATATGTTTAATAATCGCCTTAGGTACATCAACGATATTAATAGAGTACCCTAAACGCTGAAAGGATTTTAACATAATTAAAAACTGCACCTTATTTTTCTGATTTCGTGTTACTTCATTGGCATATAGTATTTCTTGGGATGTAGGAGTATACACATTTTCTAAGTCATTTTCAGTTATAATACTTTTGAATCTCGGGTAAGCAGTTTCATTTATTCCTGCCAAAATCTTTCACCTTCTTATATTTTCTTAAGATAAATAATATCATAAACTGTCTATATAATATACTTTATATAGACAGTTTAAGTGAAAAACGATACTATATTAATAAGAATAACATGTTTATCCTATTTAAAACTGTCTATATAAGTATATGAGGTGACCAAAGTGCTCAATCAATATATTAATTATCTTAAATCTTCAACAAAAGAATATAGTAAATGTACTCTGAAAACTTACAAAATAAATGTGGCCAAGTTTATTCAATGGCTTAAAGAACGTTATAATGAAAATGATCCTTGTGCCGTAACTCTTTTGGATATTAGAGAGTATCAAGAATATTTAATTAATATCAGGAAATATTCCCCTGCTGGGGTACAGCAACGGATAATGTCAGTACTTTCGTATTGCAGATTTCTATATGTGAAAAGATATTTAAAAACAGATGTCACTGTAAATTTTAAATTAATTCAAGTTCAAAGTATGGTTACTGCGCCAAAAGCACCATCTAACGATGAAGTAAATAAATTTAAGAGGGAAGTCTATAAAAAGAATAATCTTCGTGACATTGCAATAATTGAAATGTTTTTAAATACAGGTATTCGTGCAAATGAATTGATAAATCTTGAGATACAGGATATTTCGATCTCTGAGCGTAAAGGAGTGGTTCATGTTAGGCAAGGAAAAAGAAAGAAATACCGTAATATTCCTCTAAATCAAGACGTACGTGAAAGCTTGAATAATTATATAGGAAAATTTAATCCTCAAAAAAAGTTGTGGATTGGGCAAAGAGGGGTTCTCACCCAAGATGCGGTTAATAAAATGATCAAGCGATATGCTAAGAAGGTTAAATTAGAAACTAAGATACATCCCCATGCTTTCAGACATTATTTTGCAATAAGATTACTTAGATATAAAAAAGTTGATATAGCGATAGTCTCCAATTTATTAGGACATGACAATGTGAATACGACTCAAATATATGTTAAGCCAACATTTGAAGATTTATATGATGCTTTGGAAAACTTGAACATTTAATGACCTAAAATCTTATAATTTACATTTTTTTACTCCTACTATAGTTTTTTACACGAATCGTTTCCCTACCCCTTAGAGCTTTTGCTACATTGGCAGCACGCCATGGATTTGTAAAATCGAGTTCATCCATAGCTAAATTAAATGCTATAATTCCATTTAATTTAGCTATCTGCTCTGCTACTTTCATTGCATCCGGATCATCAATATTAAAGGCATTCTGAACTCCATTTAATTTAACTTCTGCAAAACCAAACTCTTCAATACACTGACAGATATCAAAAATAGCCTTATCACCTCTTCATGGACATTGTCCCAGCCGAGGGGAATCATTTTTTATAACTTTTACTGTTTTTGTTCATGTATTGGTTACTCTCTGAAACATTATCTACACCCTGCGGCATTGGCCAGCAGAGAATTCTATCAAAGTTCACCACATCTATACTCTTGTAGAAGTTAATATATGGAGACATATGTGTATCTGCATCAAAAATCATTCTAACATCACCTTAAATATTTATTACACAGAATCATCCATCTCAGCTTATTTTTTTATTACAATCTAATAATATATACAAAGTTAAGCCCTATAAATTGGTAATTAAAATATGTTATACAAATAATTTTTTAACGCAATCTTCTTTTCTTACGTCATAACAGCCACAAAATAGTAGTTCTGTTTTTGCTTTATGGTTCATCAAAAATTTAACTACTGTCTTGTGGCTGTATTTTACACAAATCGTGCACTACCCAGTTTCATCCTTTGATTCCGGTTAAAGTTATTCCTTCAATAAATTGTTTTTGAGCAAAGAAAAATATTATAATAATCGGAATAGTCGTAACCGCAGAAGCTGCCATTATAAGATTCCATTCAACTGAATGTTCACCTATAAAGGATTTCAGTCCAAGACTTACAGTAAACATACTCTGATTGTTTATATAAATAAGTGGACCTAGAAAATCTGACCATACGTTTAGAAAAGTGAATACACTTACAGCTGCTAATACTGGTTTCGAGAGTGGTAATATTATTTTGGTGTATATTGTGAAATGTGATGCTCCATCAATTGAAGCTGCTTCCATAAGTGATGTTGGTAAAGTTATAAAAAACTGCCTCATTAAAAAAATATTAATTGCACTAGCTAAAAAATAGGGAATAATTAATGGCCAATATGTTCCAACTAAATGTAACTTATTATATATTAGATAAACTGGTATCATAGTTACTTGATAAGGAAGTAGTATTGTTGAAAGTATTATTGGAAATAATACTTTCTTTCCCCACCAATTAATACCAGATAATGAGTAAGCAACCATTGAACTTGTAAGCATTTGCCCAACTATTCCAATAATCGCTAAGAACAAAGTATTTATACAATACCTTAAAAATGGAACCTTCACAAATATTTCTTTATAATTCTCCCAATTTATCTTTTTAGGAATTAAGTTCAAAGAAAGAGCACTTGCATCTGTCCCACTCTTAAAAGATGTAGATAATAACCAAAGAAACGGAAATATAAACATAATCCCAATTAAAATCAGTACTATGTGTGGTAGTATCTTTTTCATTTTTATTCACCTCCATAGGTAACCCATTTATTTGATGTTTTAAATACAAGCCAAGTTATAAACGCCGTTATTATGAAAAGTATCCAAGCCATCGCTGAGGCCTTACCCATTTTAAAGTAGCTAAAGGCGTTATAGAATATATAAGTAGCATAAAATAAAATAGAATTTTCTGGTCCACCAAAGAGTCCGGCATTACCACCACCTCCGGCTTCACCAATTACCCAAGCTTGAGTGAAAATCTGAAAATTAAATATTATACTTACTATTAGTTGATATAATATAACTGGTGAGAGAGTAGGTAATGTTATTTTAATAAACTTATTCCAATTATTAGCACCATCAATATCAGCTGATTCATAAAACGATCTTGGTATATCTTGCAATGCAGCAAGGAATATTATCATTATTGTTCCTGTTGCCCACATACCCATTATTATCAATGCCGGCTTTGTGTAATTTGGATCTTGGAACCAATTAGGTTGATAAATTCCGAATATTTTTAGGATATTATTCAATAACCCATATCTAGCATTTAAAATCCAAACCCATAATATTGTAGCTGCTACCTGGGGAACAATGGAAGGTATATAAAATATTGTACGGTAAAATGACATGCCTTTTATTTTCATATTAAGTAGCATTGCAGTTCCTAATCCGAAGAGAAGATTAATTGGTGTAGCAAACGCTGTCATGTATAATGTATTATTAAGACTTTTAATAAATAATTCATCTTTGAAGAGAGCTTTATAATTATCTAAACCAACAAATATAGGAGGCTTAAAAATACTAAAATCTGTAAAGCCATAATATAAAGAAATAATTATTGGATACAAGGTAAAAATCAAAAATCCAATAATCCAAGGGCTTGCAAATAGCAAACCTGCAATAGTATCCTTATGTTTTTTTTTCATCACTATTTTCCTCCCTTTAAAAATTTTTAAAAACACTATTTTTAATATTACAAGATATATATAGGGGATATGTTCTCCTATATATATCTTGTAAAAAACTTATTTACCTAAAATTGTGTTACCTTTCGTCGCAGCTTCTTTCATAGCTTCTTCAGCCGTTTTTTTCATTGTTACAGCTAGTTCTGCTTCATCACCAAACATTTTGTTAATTTCAACCATTTTAGCATTTGCTGGAGCCGAAACAAATGTTGCTTGCTTAGCAAAATCTGCAAAATCTTTGAAGTTAGGTATATCAGCATAAACTTTATTATCTAAAAGTGATTTTTTTATTGGCAAAGTTCCCATTTTCTCATCCCATACACCCGAAATAACCGCAGATTTCAAGAAATCCCAGGCACCTTCTTTATTTTTTCCGTTAGCAGTAATATAGAATATTGAAGAAGATGCTTCTGCAATTGGTTGGGTAGCTGTCTGACCGTCAAGAGTAGGCAATGGGCATATACCAAAATCTAATTGATCTTTGGTTATCTTAAGATCATTTCTTATAATACCAGGCAACCATTGTCCATCTATTCTAAAAACTTGATTTCCTGTCATAAATGGGTCTGTTGCTTGTGTATATTTTCCTGATTGATCAAACTTAAGAACATTGTCGACACCGAATTTAGTTCTATAATTTCTTAACAAATTCAACGCTGAAATAGATTCAGGTGTATCTGGTGTAAACTTTCCATCTGGAGAATAAAGTTTCCCACCAAAGGAAGCTATTAAATTGGAATGATAATATACAAATGGGAAATCTGGAAATCCCAATACATTTATAGATTTATCCTTATTTACTTCTGTAGTTTTTATTGCCATATTCAACAACTCAGTGTTTGTTTTTGGTGGTGCAGTAAAACCTGCTTTTGCAAGTAATTTTTTATTATAAAATAACATAAAGAATGTTACTCCGCCAGGCATTGCATAAGTTTTATTATTATATTTGCATGTGTCCATTACACCAGTTAAAGAATCTTTAAAATCAATCTTATCCCTTTTTATATAGCTATCTAATGGCTCTACAATACCTTCATCCGCATAGGATGCTATGTTTCCATTAAAATCATCTGTTAAATCAGGACCAGAACCACCTGCAATGGCAACTTTAACCTTTTGCATATCTGCTACATAGAGTCCTTTTACATTATACTTTTTTTGAGACTTATTATAATCTGAAATAATTGATTCTACTCTTTTTCCCTCCGCTCCACCCCATAAATACCAAAAATTAACATCAGTCTTTACGACTGCCACCGTTGGCTTAGCTTTCCCGCAGCCTATAAATAATCCACTTACCATACTTGCTGTTAACAATAGTACTGTAATCTTTGAAAATTTTTTTAACATTTTCCCCTCTCCTTTATATAATCAATTTGGATTAAATTATATGATTCCGCAACAAATTATTATTTAGATAATTACATGCCTTAGAATCATTTAACTTCAAGACGTTTAGAGCATATATATGCAGTGTTTCCTACTCTCTTTTCATTAATAACCTTTTAATTTTTCGGGATAATTTTTTATCATCCACTCTAAATAATATTTATATAGCCTAGTGGAATTAGGATGTCCTGCAAAAGCTTTAGTATTTGGTTTATTCATCATACCCTGATATTGATAAATCAAAATTTCATCTACATATGGTGAAATAACCTCAAATTGCTTTATTATACGGTTAAAATCTGCTGGTATAAGAGGACTTATGCCCACCTCTCCTTCGCATTCAAATATTTCAACATCTGCCCAAAGTGCAACCCTTGGAACTAAATCATGAACTTTACGTAGATTTTTAAAGAACCCTCCGCTTTCTTCCACTTTAGTTTTACGAACTCCAATTTCATCTTGATATGCAATTATATCCACATCTAAAATATCTAATTGTTTAGCATATTTTTCATCGGCGACTACTACCCTAGTTCCGTATGGTGCTATAAGTATTTTCCCGTTAGGTGTAAGTTTTCTTGCTTCTTTACTGCAAATATTTACATAATTTATATAGTCTTCTGAAAAGTTCTTATCTATATACGGCTCATCAGGCCAATACCATCCATAAAAGCTTTTATGATTTGCATATTTTTTTGCAACTTCATTTATTCCTTCCTGATAAAGCCTTGCAATTTCTGGAAATAACATTTTCTTGAAAACATCTTTCCATTCTCCAAAAATGCCACCACCTATAAAAAACTTTATTCCATATTTATCTGCCGAGGTTAAAACAGCCTCAATAGGATCTTCACAGCCAAGTATAATCTTTCCATAGTAATTAGAATCATAATATGTCTTAAAATCGACTCCCACTATCATTAAAACCAGATATTCTATGCCTAGTTCTGAAATTTCCTTTAATTTAGTATCCCAATCAGCATCGTTAAAACTTGCACATGCAGGATTCCAATAAACCCCTTCAGGTGTATTATAGTGCTGAAATTCAAACCAACTACCTTTGATATACTTTATCATTTTTACACCTTCCAATTTAAATATATATATAATTTACTTATTAGAATTTTTTATATACTCTGTGAATCTTTTGGCAACTAACTATGGTCTTGTAATCGCTCCGTACCTCGATAATCTCTAATATTTATCCTATATTCTTTATAACATTCAAGGTTCTCTTAGCCATTTCGGATATTTTTACAAGACCAAACCCATCTACACCTGAATGCAAACTATCATTTAAAGGATTTATCCACTTTTCTGGTAAGGTTTCTGCACCAAGTATCATACCTACAATGGAACCAACTGTTGCACCATTACAATCTGTATCAAATGCAGCTGCTACCGCTATTCCTATAGACTTTTCAAAGTCTAGTTCGCCGTAGATAAGTCCAATACATACTATCATGGCATTACTAATCGTATGGCACCAATCATGGCCTGACTTTTCATCATAAATGCTATGTAATTTTTCAATAGCCTGATCCCAATTTAGTCCTTCTTTCTTCCAACTAAATACTTCAAGTACCTTTTCATGTAGCCTTGATTTCTCTGGTATCTGACTTAATCCAATCCTTATAATATGTTCAATATCACAACTTACAACAGCCTCGGCAAGCATGGATGCTATAAACATTTCACCATAAATTCCATTTTTTACATGAGAAATAGAGGCATCTCTGAAGGCAAATTCCGCAGCCCTTTCAGGATCTCCGGGATTTACATAGCCAAAGAAATCTGCTCTAATCTGAGCTCCTATCAACTCTCTGTACGGATTTCTATGACTCGCAGATTCTGGTGGATAAATACTGTTAACTAGATTTTTATAGGCAACTCTCTCTGCCGTAAAAAGATGGAGAATAGGTAAATTCTGAAGCCAACATTCTGCTACATCATCCGCAGTAAAATCTTTCCCATACTTTTCTATTAACTTTAATCCAATAACAGTATAATTAGTATCATCATCTTCTGGCATATACTTAACTAAATTTACCCATGCTCCATCATCAGTAACTCCATATTTATCCTTAATAGCCTTGTCAATATCTGATGAAATATAATAGTTAAAAGGATAATTATTAGTATCTTTTAACAGTCCTAAAATTCTTTCTCTATACCACCCTTCTATGGGTTTACCTAATAGACAACCTGCACACCTGCCAAGCCAGGCGCCATAAATTTTATTTAATAATTCTTCATCATTTAGTTTTATTTTCTTTTTAATATTATTTATATTACTCTTACAACTTGATGTTATTTTTCTATTTTCTCTTATACTATCAAGATTAGAAGGTTCTATATATTTATAGCTATCTTCTACAGTTATTTTGTCAATTTCATCAAAGATTTCTCCAGCAGACTCCTGTTTACTAGGATTACTATCATCCATAGATAATATATTTTTCACTCTTTCTTCAAGGTTAGAAATAACCTTTCCTTCCTCTTTCGCTTGAACCAATTCAACAAGTAGATCTTCTGAATATTTGAAGTGAGGTTGTTTTTTAAGCATTCTTATCACTCTCCCGTATTATTTATCTAAAACTATTCGATTAAAATGTGAAATAATTTTAAAATATCCATTATGAATATTTGTTATATAATTTTAATTTACAATAACTTCACTATTAATTTCTGCTGATTTATAAATAGCATCAAGGATCTTCATAAGTTCAACTCCGTCTTCTCCAGGATTTAAGCATTCTGTACCATTTGCAATACAATCTACAAAATGAGCAGTCTCTCTGTCAAAATTATTTTGGAAATCACTAAGCGCTGGATCAATTAATGGAGTCATATCAGTCATATAATTGTTTTTCTCTCCCAAAACTTGAAACTTTGGTTCCATTGTCGCTCCTCCCCTAGAGCCATAGACCTCAAGATAGAGCACATCTTCTTTAATATGCTGTGTCCAACTTGTCTCAATATTACCCACAACGCCGTTATCAAACTTTATTGTAGCAATTGCAGCATCTTCAACATCATTATAGTCACTGTAATCTGATGCCTTATAAAAATTTACACCCTTTACATTAGACCTATTGCCCAATTTATTAAAGGTTGAACCAAGTACTGATACTGTTTTTGGCTTTCCCATTAAATATCTTAGTAAGTCAATCATATGAACGCCTAAATCAACTAATGGTCCTCCTCCTGATCGTTTCTTATCTGAGAACCAGCCCCCAGGATTACCAATTCTTCTAGTACAACCTGTTTTAACATAATAGATTTCACCTAAATCACCATTATCTATCATTTCTTTTAATGCTTTTGCATTTTCACCAAATCGTCTTACAAACCCAACCATAAGTAATCTTTTATTAGCTTTAGCTACCTTTACCATTTCCTTAGCCTCTTCAGCGTTCATAGCAAGAGGTTTCTCACAAAGTACATTTATGCCAGCATTTAGTGCTGCTTTAGCAGCTGGACTATGTACACTATTCCATGTACATACACTTATTCCATCTAAGTTTTCTTCTTTAACCATCTTATTATAATCTGTATAAACCTTTGGAATACAGAATTCTTTTGCAACTGCCTTTGCTCTTTCTTCATTAATGTCACAAATTGCTGCTACTTCTACATTAGGTAAAATCTTGTACCCATGTAAATGGTAATGTGATATATTACCCGATCCAATTATTCCTATCTTAACTTTATTCATTTAGATCAAACCTCCACCCTTATTAAATAATCGAGTTTAAATATTTAATGCTTTGTTCAGTTTCTAATACAGAATCTCCTACACCTTCATACTCAATTGATAGATATCCCTCATAATCTTGTTCTAAAAGCTCCTGCACTATTTCTTTCAAATTAATATCTCCACTTCCTATTACAGTACCTTGATATAGCTTTGAGTTTAGTCCAGTAAGAGTCTCTTTTCCATTAGGCTGTTTTAATTCTTTAAAATCTTTAAAATGTACATACCCAATCTTTCCTTTTAAATAAATAACTGCTTCTAATGGTTCTTCATCAACTAATAAAAAATTACCGGTATCTACATTTGCTTTTAAGTTTTCAGATCCAACCAGTTCAATAATATTTTTAACCTGAGATGCCTTACCTGCAAAAAGTCCATGATTTTCTAAGACTAAAGTTATTCCATTTGCTTCTGCAGTTTTTATACAACCCTTAAATCCCTTTATTATGCTACTAAAGCCTATTTCGAAAGGAATTTGTTGTTTATCATATCCACTAAATACGCGCATTATATTTGTATTTAATCTTTTCGCAATAACTACCTGTGAGTTTACATAATCAATTTGTTCTTGTAGTTTACTATCATCATCAAGTACAAAATCATTTGCGATAGAATATGCAGATACACCAATTCCTTTCTCTTTAAGAATCTTTATTGTTTCATCTATTTCAGTTTCATTTTTCCAAAAACAATCTAAAAGTTCAACAGCATTAACCTTCCAACCAGAAGCTATATTCAAGAAATTCTTTACAGCTATTTCATTATTAAAGAATTTTTTTTGCAAACACCACATACTAACAGAAGTTTTTAACAAGTTAATTCCTCCTATAATTAAAATAAATTATTATTCTATCTTTTGCCTATACTAATACCTATCTCAAATAGTCGATTCCATGGGAAATATACATCTTTTACATAATATAAATTAGCAAATACAGGTAACTGTTCCTCTATAAATTCATTCAATAACTTTACAGCTATGAGTGCTACATTTTCACCGTCATCTTTTAAATTCATGGTATCTATTCCCATATTTTCTATTTCAACTGATAATTGAGTGCGAACATTTGCCTGATATCCCCAGTCTTCAATCAGTCTTTCATAATGAAACAGATTATTTGATTTTATTTGTAACTGATAACGTATCATTGAATAGGAAATAACAGTACCTAAGGTATTACCTGAAGTATTCCATCCAGCATAAGCTATTAAATCTTGTAGTAAATGCTGCTTATTCATCATTCTCATTAATTCATCATCTGCACCATTGCAAAATGCCACATCAGCTATTGCACATTTTTTACCTTGCTGAATATAATACTTTGTTGCTAATACAAACTCTATCAAGTTTCTATTTAAATAATACGAAATATCCCTATTCTTAGCATCAGGTGCTTCAGCCATTTCAGCCCCACCTATAGTAGGTGCATTAACCATAAGAATAATATCAGCCTGTTGTGAACTGTCCACAATCACTCCTCCAGAAGCTAATATTTGATATTTAACACTCTCCCCTAGTGGCCTATCTTCATATTTTGGGATTATAGATGGGCCAATGCTTGAAGAATATCTTACAAAAACTTTTGGTGTAGAATTTTTTATTTCATTTATAACTCGAGCTGTTAATGTACACCCTATATCGTCTGCACTTGGATACATATAAACCTTGTCTTGTATATCGTTTCTTTCTATGTATTGCATCAGTTGCCTTTGTTCGAGTGCTGAGAAACCATACTCTGAGCAATCATCAATTGGAATTATTAGAAAATCAATAATTCCATTCTTAATGAATTTTATCGTCTCTTTATTTATATAATGGTTTATCTTGCGTCTCTCCATGTAATCTTCTAGTATCAATGCTGGTATTGATTTTTTTAATTCATTGAGCTCTTCATTCTCCTCTAAGCTCGCTTTCTTATGGCAAGTCCTATCAGTCTCCCAAGAATATTTATATATTTTTTCACCATACTGATCATAATACTCAGGTTCTTCCTCACTAGAATTATACGATGGTACACGCATTATTAAATTAAAAGCATTTATCTTAAGAGATGGATATTTTCTTTTCAATTCACTTAATCTATTTAAACGGTTATTACATTCTTCCATAGTAATATAATGAATTCTAGATGGAACTATACCTCCATATATAATCATATCTATGGAAGTTACCATGTACGAACAATCTTTTATATTTTCCTCTATCCATACCCAGAGTTTTTCTATATTGGCAGACTGCTTCTTACATCCAAGTAAAGCTTTAGGCGGCGTAATTAAAATAACTTCTGATGCTTCTTCTGCAATCCTTTGAGGGTAAATAAAATTACATGGTCTCTCATCTAATGGTAAGTACATTAGCTTTGGCATAGTATTTCTCCTTTCAAAATACAATTAAATAGAAATAATTAATTTTTCTAAGTCCTTAATCATTTCATAATTTTATATTTTTATATAAATAAAAATGAAGGTTCCTTTATTAGCCTATCTACTGCAAATTCAAGCATATCCTTAGCTTTTAAAAGCCTTATGGTTGAATTGCCAATCTTCCCTATTTTCATGATCTTATGATCTAAAAATAAATCATCAAATTTATTAAAATCTTTAGAATGTTTTCCCCAATCATGTAATCTATTTCTTACAAGGACCTTTTCTCCTTTATAATCTGTAACATATATATCAGTAGTATATTTTTGAAGATGATATGGTACATTTGCTATTTCCTCGCAACAATGTATTGTAGTATTACAATTTTGATCAACACCTATTAGCATAATATATCCATTCCATAATGCATTTTTGTAATATTGGTGGTAGAATAAAAATAGTACAATAGAAATTGAGAAAGTTCCTGATAAGTATTACAATAAAAATAATAGATGGAGGGACTTAATCATGAGAAAACAACACGATAAACAGTTTAAAGAAGATGCTGTTAAATATTAT
>DATCIH010000158.1:0-2596 GCA_036507955.1 Clostridiaceae bacterium
ATCGAATATAAGCAATTTGAACTTAGTCAAGGTGACATATATGTAATAAATAATCTAGAGAGACACAAAGCTTTATCAAAGAATGCTTTAAAGATGTTAGTAATAGTTATCAGTCCTTCACTTGTTTTAGGTGGGAATCCCAATGACTATGAGTTTTTGGAACCTTTTTTCCATAGGAATATTAACTTTTCAAATTGTATAAAAAAAGATGAAGATGATTATTTAAAATTCGAAGGAATTATCCTTGAGATCTGGTCAGAATGGGAAATGAAGGAGGTTGGCTTTCGTCTCGTTATAAAATCTTTACTTTTGAAACTCTTTGCAATAATGTTCAGACATTGTAAGTTTAATCAATCCATAGATGACGGGTTCTCGGAATTTCAAAAATCTTATGATAGAATAAAGAGCACCTTGGATTATGTACATGATAATTTCCATAAAGAGCTTTCCCTTGAGTATCTAGCAAAGAAAGCTTGTATGAATAGGACTTATTTTTGCACATTCTTTAAAAAGGTTATGGGAATAGGAGTTACTCAATATTTACAATCTATTAGATTAGAATATTCTATAAGACTTATTAAATCGACTGATCATCAAATTATGTCTATATGTTTTCTATGTGGCTTCAACAGCATATCTAACTTTAATCGTGTTTTTAAGAACTACTTTGGAGTATCCCCAACTGAATATAAAAATCAAGAACCGAATAAATAAGATTAAATTCCAAATTATTGAGGAGATTATGCTTGCTTAGTTTTGTTAGAATTAAGTAAAAATTAAGTAAAGACGGAGGTATTTATAAATGTTTTTAATAGAAAATTGGGGAAAGTCTAAAGAACGGTTAGAAGCACTTTGGGAAAAAGAAATTATAGACAGGTGTTGTATTTCGGTAGAAGTTTCTGAACCTAACTTGGCAGAAATACCCTCCGAGCTTTTCAATAATAAATTAGATTTAGTTAAATATTATACGGATGCTGAATATATTTTAGAGCGTCATCGGAAAAAATTTGAAAACACTTATTACGGTGGAGATGCATTCCCATGTATATTCCCATATTTGGGCACAGGTGGGCATATTGCATATCTAAAAAATGTGAGTATGGAGTTTGCAAAAGATACAATTTGGTTTCATGAAACTATAAAGGACTGGGAAAGTAACCTCCTAGAATATGATCCTGAAAGTCCTACATTTAAAAAACAAATAGAAATTATTAAATACCTGGTAGCTAAAAGTAGCGGTGAGTACTTCGTGTCAATGCCAGATAACTGTGGTAGTGTTGATGGACTTTCTCAGTTGAGGGGTACTGACAATTTAATGATAGATTTTATTGAAGAACCTGAAAAGGTTAAGAAAGCTACATCAATAATTAGCAAAGTTCTTAGTTCTACTTCTGATACTTTATTTAATATTTTAAAAGAAAATAATTTGGGTGGTTCAGTACACTCCTGGATGCAAACTTGGTGCCCAGTAAGACACATGCAGTTGCAATGTGATACTTCAGTTATGGTCTCTCCCAAGATCTTCGAAGAGTTTTATTTACCTGAGCTTGAGGAAGCCACTAAATGGTTAGATAGATCCATTTATCATTTAGATGGTGAAGAACAAATTAGACATTTAGATATGATATTATCTATAAAGAACCTTGATATGATCCAGTGGACACCAGTTGCAGGACAACCCCCTACATTCGATTTCATCCCTGTGCTTCAGAAAATTCAGCGTGCTGGAAAGGGATTAGTGTTAATTCCTAACCCAGAGGAAGTAGAAAAGCTAATGAGTGCGTTATCTCCTAAGGGATTACAGCTTGTTGTTAAAGGTGTTAAAACTAAGGAAGATGCAAGAACCTTAGTTAAAAAGGTAGAGTATTGGTCTCAACCACATAAATAAATCTATATTAGGTCTGCTATTTTTCTAGATACCTTAGAATATTATCATACACACTATCTGGAATAAAAAAATTATTTTCTCCCCCTCCCAGAGTTACTTCAGGTCTATTTTTACCATGAAAATCTGTTCCGCCAGAAGGAATAAGTCCATATTTATCAATAATATAATGGATATATTCCCTATCTCTTCTGCTATAGGAGGGGTAATATTCTTCTATCCCTTGAAGCCCTAAGTCCACTAGATATTTTATGTTTTCTTCAACTTCAGCTGTTGAATATCCCTTTAATCCTATGTTTTTATGATAATGTGCAAGAACTGATATACCCCCTGATTTTCTTATTATATCTAATGTCTCCTCAACCTCCAAGAGTTCACCTTCTCCATAGGGTATAGGATCTAAATATTCTTTCCACACCTTTGGCACAGTAGAACTTATTTTGTTTTCGACAAAATATTTTGGTATAGCTTGCCTATCTAGATATTTACCTACAGCATATTCTCTTAAGCTTTTTATATTAATTAGGATACCTCTCTTTTCTAGTATCTTAAGTAAATTTTCCATACCCTCTTCTCTAGCTTTTTTCATATTGTTATAAGCCTTTAAGAAATACTTATTTTCTGTATCTATTCCAAAGCCCTATTATATGAAGTAATCTACCATTTTTGAAGGAGACACTTATTTCAATACCCTTTAAGAAATTCACCTTA
>DATCIH010000159.1:0-2119 GCA_036507955.1 Clostridiaceae bacterium
TATAACAGCATCCGTTTTTTGTTGGCCTTTGGCTAGAAGCAAGATTCCATTTTTGTCATAGAAGTTTTCATTGGTGAAATTTTTAAACATTTTTCTAACTCCTTTTTTTATGATATTAGGTCAAGGACGTTACGATAGGCATTTCTATCAGCTCCCCTAAAAATATCGACAGCTGGAACTTTTGATGACAATGCATCTCGTAGTAATGCTTCATAACCTATAACATTATTATTTTCCCATGGTAGATGGCTTTAAACCAGTTGG
This sequence comes from Clostridiaceae bacterium, assembly GCA_036507955.1. Lineage (GTDB taxonomy): Bacteria > Bacillota > Clostridia > Clostridiales > Clostridiaceae > DATCIH01. The sequence continues at coordinate 265 of DATCIH010000159.1, forward strand.
TTATAGAATTTATAAAATTACTTTCTACGCTTTGAGTCATTAACAGTTTAATTTCCCCCATAAAAAAAGTAAGCAATGTGTAAACTGCCTACTTTAATTGGTTAAATGGCTTAAGATACAAGTAATCCATCTACTTTAACTTTATTCCTTAATCCATATCTCTATATAAACCAACTGGCAACCCAACTATCATAGCAATTATTTGCTTTAGACTTGCGGCTTTGCGTCTCCATCTTTCGATGAATTTGCCTTTTCAATTTATTATTTATTCTATAATGTCTTATTTAGTCTCAAAGATCTGTACTACCTTGCCCGGTTACAATAATAATCCCTTACCGATATATCCCATTTCTCGCTTGTATCCGAAATTTCCTCGCTTATATCTGATGCATTTCATCCATCAGCATATCTAGTTTCTCCTTATTTTTTCAAATGTTTCCTCTTAATCTTTGTACATTTAATTCCCAAAGTTTCACTGTGAATTTTCTCGTAATTATATCAGTAATGTAACATTTTAGTAATTTTGTTGCATTCTTATTTAGTACCTATTCCTATTATCGAAGTATATTGAAAATACTTTAAATAGCAGTTAATAAATGAATAGAACCTCCAAAACTGTAAATACTATAAATATCAATTAAAATATTGTTTAACAATACCTTAAGAAATACTGCGTAGGTTCCCCCTGGTGCAGTATTTTCATTTGCCAAAAAATAAAATAAAGCCTTTCATTACAAGAGGTATATAATCAGTATTATGAAGCTTTATCATTTTATAAATTTACTGGTTGATCTGTGATAGAAGACATTCTACAAGATGATCAATTTCACGCTGATTGAGCTTATCTAAAAGTAACCATGCAAGACAATTTTCCTGTTTATTGCCATGTGAATCCATATTTTTAAATGATTTTATATTTTCTTTTATCGGCAACCTCCATTCCTCCTAAAAACTATGTTATTGATAGCCCGGATATATATTTGTCATTAAACTAACTGTCATATAGGTACTTTATTCGACATAGTATTCCATTTTCCTTTAAATGTATACAAAAAAAACAAAGCCCCCATTATAGGAGGCATATAAAAGAAAAACTTAAAAAATTAATAGTAGTTGTATTTATCTTCTTTATAATATTCAATTATGATTTTATCCAGCTCTTGGCTAAGTTCAATCACTCTTTCGCTCAAGAGTCCTTCTTTATTTATTAAATTAATTAATTTATCTCTTAATTCTTCCATAGCATACTCCAAATTTTTAAAAACGCTTTTACGGCAACATTTAACATCATATTACATATATATTAACTTAACAATTAAAATTGTATTAAAATTGTATTAAGAATATACAAAAAATAAAAAAAAGCCTGAAGCTAGTAATTATAACCTCAGGCTTTATAATTATCTAAGTATAATTCAAAGGAATATACTCACACATTTCCATAACATGCATATAATAATATCGTAGTATTTTCCTAGGAGATTTTATTTTGAATGACAAAGAAGAAAGAAACAGTGACAAAGAAGAAAGAAAAGATGACAAACCAATGTGTCAAAGTTGCCCTTACAAGCATCAGGATAATAACATGATGTATCAACAGCATATGCAGCAGCCTATGCATTGTCCTTACATGATGGGTTCAATGCATCAACTAATGGGTTATTCATCGGGAAGCGACGATGAGGAATCTGATAGTTCAAATGATATGGGCTACCGTCATATGGGCGGAGGGTTCGATGGTGGCTACGGTGGTGGTTTTCATGATGGTGGTTATGAACGCCCTCATTATCCACATCACGGTTACTATCCATATCACCCTTTTATGCCTTTTAACCCTTTTAACCCTTTTAACCCT
>DATCIH010000160.1:0-8094 GCA_036507955.1 Clostridiaceae bacterium
AGTTTTTCCTATAACTTTATCTTTTGTATTCTCAATTTTGTTTTTTAAATCTGACATTTTACACCTCCATTTAATTTTATCCAAATTCCAAGTCTATTTATTTCAATCATAAATAATACAATTTTTCGATAATTTAGAATGTTCTATTTTATTATACCATTCACGCCGTGATTATTCAACATTTTTCGACATCTCATTTTATTTTTCGATATCTCGTTTTATAGCAAGGAGCTGATTTCAAATCATCTCCTATGGGATCAGACCCCTAAAAAACTACTCTATCAACACGACTGTCTCAATGTGTGTGTAGGAAATAAAGTGATACTGACATGCGTTGATATTGGTTTTGCGTAGGGATGTACCCCCTTGTTGTGAGGGGGTCGTTTTGGAACTGTGATTTATACTTTTTCGCAATAGTATTTTGAATTTACAGAAACTTCAAACAATAAAACAAATTACTTGTTAAGTCATAATAATGTTCCTAGCCAATGAGATTACTAATAAAAGAAGGGCCTATAAAATAGATTATAATAACAACAACTGTTTTAGTCTTTAATCGTGCTTTTTAATATTCTAACTTCAAATACAAAAGCATCTATCCAATTCGGTTAAATGCTTTTGTATTTACTAATTAATTTTAAGTTTTTTATGATTTACTTATCTTTTACTAATGATGAAGAGACGATGTAGCGGTCAGGAGCATCACCAAGAAAATTAAAAGGATAACAGGTAGTCATTGTTAGGACCGCATGGTCGGTTGGTACAATAACTGTATTGTCATCTTTATGAACAATTCGTGTACCATTCACTTCGTAAGTGAAAGTACCTGCGGATGTTATCACAATAAGTTTGTCACCTATCTTTAGATTGCCTATTTGACTGAAAACTGTATCGCGGTGTCCTGACAAAACACAATTGTCTTCCTCACCGGGAAGTACGCTCTGGTTGAAGTGACCTACTCCTTTGCTCAATTCCTTTACATCGGTCCCTTGGAAAATGGACAGTTTCCTATTTAGAGCTGGTATTGTCAAACTTCCAATATTTTCACCCTCAGCAGGATACACCGGATAAATAATTTTATCGAGATTAAGATCGTCGGATGAATTGCCGGATTTCATCGTAGCAATGCTGTCTCCCGTTAACTTGTTCTGCTCTGAAACAAAAGTTGTAGGGTTGGAAACGTGAATGGAGGTAGCATCTGCAGAATAAAAGTACGGTACCCACAAACTAAATATTGCCCAAGTAATACATCCTATCCCCAAACCCATAAATCCTAATGATAGGACTGTAATAAGGGAGCGCCTTCCCAATAATAGTTTTAGCTTATTCATAACGTTTTCTGCTTCTCCATCCTATAACTCCCACCAGCATTAAGGCAGTACCCATAAGGAGTAACTCATATAAATGTGTGGATGAGTTAGGAAGTTTTCCTCCTGTAACAGTCTTTGTAACGGGAACAGGAGGTGTGACAACTGCAGGAGGTGTGGCAACAACTGAATTGTCATTGTTAGTAATCGTTACGGTTTTATTATCGCCGGAACCTAAAGCTACAATAATGTTGCCACTTAAATCATTATTGTTGCTATAACTTTGGGTATATCCAACAGTAGTATCTTCGCTAACTATATAAGTACCTGGAGACAAAGTGTAGGTAGTTCCAGGTGATTCAGCACCCGGAGCTGGGCTTTCCACCACGTCACTACCGGAAGTCTTTACATGCAGGTTAAAATTAGCCGCAATTGATTTCCCACCATTATCATTAATAACATGCTTAATTACATGAAGGGTGGCTGGGGCCTGTGTTGGCGGTGTCGTCGATGTGGTGTCACAAGTTCCATTTGTGATGGTGTTGTTGTCTAATGTGACAGCGCCATTCCGTGCCAACAACTGTCCTTGAACCGACGCACTGTTCATTGCTGTGATAGATGTTAACGCAAAGATGTGTCCTTCGAAATGAGAATATGTTCCTAAGGTAGCGGAGCTTCCTACCTTCCAAAATGTTCTACAAAACCTAGCACTATTTTTTAGTTCAATATTGCTGCCTGATGCCGTGATGAGCGTGGATGTAGTCTTAAATATGAAGGCATCCTCGGATTGCCCCTGGGCATCCAGCGTGAGAGTGCCAGTTATATGGAAATATCCAGAAGCTGAAACGTAGGTTCCAGGTATTAATGTAAGCCCACCAAGTTCAGAAGAAATGGTAGTCTCCGGAGTTCTTCCGGCTGCATCGTCATATGCGATTATTAGTTCATTTTGTGCTGTAAGTGCCACATCATCAGCTAAATGTACAGCTCCACTCATGGTTACGCTAGGCTTCCCTGTGAAAGCAGAACCTGGAGATACACCCATATTCGCTCCTACACTTCCACTAATTGTAGTGGTTCCTGTATTTGTGATTGTCTGGCCAGCCAAAACTGCAAATCCAGCGATTGTTGTTCTTAGATCCACTGTCAGTGGCGCTGCCATACTCTTTATAGGTGTTGCCAATATGCCTACCATTGATATTGTAAGTAGTAATGATATAAATCTCATCTTACTAAATACTCTCATAAACTTATTCAGCCCCCTTCTCATAAATTATTTATATTCCATTATTGACCTTTATTATTAATATTATACTCCTATTTCGGACTATTTCAATACTTAATCTACAAAATAATATAAATCCGACCAGATAGTCTTTCCTGTCTTCAAATCTATCTCATAGCTTCCTAAATGAGATAGATTTTCAACCTTATTAAACCTTTCCACATCATTTTTTAGTAGTATATTAACATGACTAATTTTATCATTCTGATCTATTATTCTGTCAGTTAATTTATAAGTTATAAGCGCAATAATAATAAATATAAGTAATCTTACAAGCTCCTCCCAAGGCGGCTCTGGATTATATTTCATGCAAAATAAAAAATGGGTTGCTGTTAGAACTACAGAATATGTAAACCCTTTTTTACCATACCAAAAGCATGACAGTAAAATTGGGATATAAAATAGATTTTGATATATTATAAAAATCCCATTGGAAATGCAAATATAACTGACTGTATAAGCTATAATTGTAGTAAGTAATATTATGAGCAGTTTTAAGTATTTTTTTTCTCTTTCGCTAATCATTTCTTATTCTCCCTTAACACTCCATGAAAACATATGTAAAAATCTTTATTTAATTTTAAATTTCATAACCATTTCGGTAAGTTTTTGTGCAAGTTCTGCCTGTTCCTGTGCCGTCTTTGCCACCTGTTCAACTCCCTGGGTGGAATCGCTTATACTGTTTTCTATTTCATTTGTATTTTCAGATACTTTTTGTGATGTGCCTGCCATAATTTGCACAGCTTGGCTTACTTGTTCTACTGTTGCATTAATTTCTTCAGACATAGAAGCCAACTCCTCTGACATCTTACTTATAAAATCAGCATCATCATAATATTGATTCCCTATTTCAACAAAGGATTTAAATTGAGGATTTATGTCCTCTTCCATAAATTTAAGTATTTCACTGCTATTATTTGATAAATTATCAAACACGTCCTTAACCATTATTACAGTATTTTGTATATCAGTTACTGATTGGGTAGATTGTTCTGCTAGTTTCTTCACTTCTTCCGCCACCACAGCAAAGCCTCTACCCTGTTCTCCTGCCCTTGCTGCTTCAATTGCTGCATTTAGTGAAAGAAGGTTGGTTTGAGCGGCAATACTTGCAATAGCATCTGCCATTATTTTTATCTTATCTACCACTTTTCCTTCTTCGATAGCCTTTAAAATAGCTTTTTGTTTTTCTTTGTACATTTGTTGAGTATTATTTAGAGATTTTTCACTTTCCTCTTGTATATTTAAAGCACGTTTCTTAATATTTGCTGCATTATTGCTTCCATCCATTGCCTTCTCTGATAGTTGTAAAATGCTTGCATTGACCTCTTCCATTAATGCTGTTATTTCTTCTGCAGAGGAACTTGTATCTTGAACCCCTCTTGAAATTTCTGCTGTAGAACTATTTATAGTTTCAAGTCTTGCAGCAATTTCTTCTACCGAAGAAGGAAGTTCCTCACTTAGTGAACTTAAATTTTGCGAACTATCCAAAACGTTTTTAATTAAGTCGTTTAAATCCCCCGGCATTTCCTCAATAGACGTTGCCATGTCTCCTATTTCATCTTTCCTTTTCAAATATTTTTTAGATGTAGGATGTGTAAAATCTCCTTTTGAAACAATTCTTAAGTGCTTTACTGCAAGGATAAGAGGAACTGCAATATCATTATTTAAAATTAATCCAAGTATAATAGAAATTATGACTCCTATACACATTAATACTATTATCATAAACCTTGCTTGATCATAAACTGAAACACTGTTATTATATGATGTTTTACCATCACTCAAATTAGATTGTACTAGCTTATCCAAACTATCAAACATTTTTTCCCTTACAGTTACAACTTGAGGATATAAGGTAAGTGCTTCCTCATATCTTCCACTGTCTATTAAGGTAATAAGTTGGCTTCTCAAATTCGTATACTGTTCTAGATCTTGTTTAAATACTGGCCATTCCCTTTTTTCAACTGCATTTTTAGATGATTTTTCGTATTGACTTATATATTTATTGTTTTCATCATCATTTGTTTTTATATCCTGTTCTACAGTTTTATTCTGATCTGGATTATTTCTTTCATATAGTAATTTAAGTACATCCGCACGGATCTCGGATAGATTATCTTTCATATCTGTTATAACATAAGTTGATTGAAAATTGGTATTATAAATGGTGTTGGTATTATTGTCTACCTTTGTTAAACTATTAATACCTATGTAGCCGACTATCCCCATAAGCAAAGCTATAAGCATAAATGACGCTAAAAGCTTGTGCTTTATTTTTAAGTTTTTAATCATAATTTTATTCCCCTTTCAAAAGTATTATTATATAGATTTTTTATATTTGTTCATCAGAGTACTTTAGATTCTAAGTTCTACTGTAAAATGCATAAATCGCTCAATGTTTTGGATTTACTCTCTAAAATGCATAAAAAGGCGATAGTACCAATACATGGTAACTATCGCCTCTAATAGTTTTAACTATTAGTAATTAGTAACCCGACTGCCATAGTTCCTGTAATAACGAACATTAGACTCGAAGCTTTGTGTCTTCAGTTTTCACTAAATTTGCCTTTATAGTATGCATTTTTTGTTATTATATGTCTAAATATGTATAATAATATCATTATTAAATAATCAGAATCTATATTACAAGGTTTATTTTTACATTTTGCATTAAATTTTTATTAAAATAATTTATGATGGATTTATGTCCAATGAAAGTCATATTTATGTAATTGGAGTAGCGGAAGATGGAGTATACACTAAAAACTTATTAAAACCAATAGCCCAAATTTAATAGTACCCTTGGTGGTTACTGTTCACACCCCTATTATAACAAAAAATAAAAAAAGTCAGTAATAAACCTAGCTAAATACCGGGCATTACTAACTTTTTTATTTGAAAGCATCCACCATCTTCTGGTAGACATTTTCTGAATTCATTTTGGTTGTTTGTATGATGCTTAGCAAACATTGCGAATTAACTTATAGAAATTTAAAGTAAAAACTTATAGCTACTTTGTTTGATTTAAAAATTTAAAGCATAGATAATTGTCTCTACTTTTATGCTTTATCGAATTAATTTCTTTATTAAGAAGTAATAAAAATCGATCATCTCCTTATAGACACCCTCATATTTATTTCTTTGATTTTGTTAGCTGATTTCTGTCCTCCATTTGTGGAGGCTCTTCCATCCATTTATGCTTAATCATAAGTATTCCACCCTTTTTAGAATAATCAAATGTGTCCTTAGCAATGAGTGCGAGCTTAAGATGCAAATCACTTCTCATACTAAAAGATGTTCCGAGTGCATTGAATCCCATAGCTGAACTTGAGATTAAATTGGTAATATACATCATTAGCTTATCTGAAAAAGGAGGCTCTGTACATTCTGTAGCCTTTCCTGCCCAGGTACTCGGAGGTTGAATATCACTTTGTAACATTACATCACTTAAATTAGTAATAACTTTTTTCGCAAGCTCCTTACCTTTTATGAAATATTCTTTAACTTCGCTTTCGTTTGCAACTTGTGCAAACCCTGTCATCAACTGCATACCGAAAATGTTATTTTCTATAGCCTCATTAATAAACCCAATCTCAATTGTATTTAATGCACGTTTGTCAGAAAGAATATTAATTCCACTCATGTAAATTTTGTCTTCAATAAATTCTACCTGTTTTGGCATAGTAACATATGGTGGTCTTGTAAGCACTCCTTTTTCTAATAAATAGTTTGTAGCCATTGTATAATATTTGTTAGCAATATTAGAGGTTAGATTAGATACATCATTTACTTCTTTCATATATGACATAGCCATATGTATAGCACTATGAGCTATATCTAATTTCATCATTTGCCGAAGAAACATTATATTAAAAATGTCATCAAATAGAGGAGGTGCATCTCGTATAATATCTTGTTCATTGAAGGCTGTAGGGATAACTGCTTTTTCATTATCAAATATTTTCTTGATTTCATTTAGTATATTTTGAGCATCGTTAATATTGGAAGTCAGTATTTTCTTAGCCTCACTATCAATCGTTTTATCTTTAAAAATCTCATTCATCATCAACATTGCCGACTTTGATATATAAGCCATCCATAAATTACCCAATTCAGTTGAAGATAATTGAATTTTAGCTTCTGTTGTCATTTAAATCATCCTTTCTTTTTAAATTTCAAATATGGAATAAAATGAGTATAGATAAAAAATCTTTTTGTTTAAAATATATTGTTTTTTTGAAAGAGCGTTTAAACTTTAAATTTCTGATGTTCTTCATTAATATTATGATTTAATTTATCCTATCTTATGCAGTTATATGGTATTTTCATGATAAAAAATAAAATATGAGGACTTAAGAGTGCAATAATCCATGCATATAATGGTTTTTTATAATGAAGATATAATATTGGGAACATTATAAAGTTAAATACAATAGTACACCAAATGCTCCAACCATTATGATAAGTGAAATATCCTAATTTAATTGCAATAAATTCCACAATGGTATAGATAGCAACATAATAAGGGGAGCAGGCATCAAAACGCGGAAATTATACTCTAAGGATTTAAAAACCATAAAACCCTTATTTTTTATACTCTAAGGCCTGCCCCATGAGTTATGAGTTGAGCTACGTAATCAAGTGTTTTTTAGTTTCTACGATTTAAATAAAAATATAAGAAGCTTACTTGAAGATATAAATAATAAACCTTTTCAAAAGATGGAAGGTACTAGACGCTCCATGTTTGAAAGCATTGACAGACCTGCGTTAATTCCATTACCGAGTCAAATTTATGAGTTTGCAATCTGGAAACATGCAAAGGTTAATATCGACTATCACATTGAATTTGAAAAGAAATTATACAGTGTGCCTTACCAGCTTATTGGTCAAGAAGTTGATTTAAGAATTACGGAAAAAGTTATAGAGGTGATACACAATGGGAAACGAGTAACAGTACACCCTAGATTAAGGGGGACTCATAGAGAATATTCAACAATATCTGAACATATGCCACTTAAGCATCAGAAGATGATCCAGTGGAATCCAGAAAGAATTATCAACTGGTCCAAGACTATTGGTCCTAATACTTCAGAGCTCATTTCAAAATTGATGGATATGTATCAGCATCCAGAGGTAGCCTTTAGAGCCTGTGTTGGAATAATTAGACTAGCTGATAAATATACAGCTGAAAGAGTTGAAAATGCCTCCATCAGAGCGTTAAAATGCAGAGCTATATCCTATAAAAGTATAGAATCAATTTTAAAAAATGGACTCGATAAAATTCCATTTGAAAATCCTACTGAAACTCAACCTCCAATTAGTCATGAAAATATTCGTGGTATAGGATATTTCGCTAAGGAGGTGAACTAAATGCTAAATCAACAAACAATAGATCATCTGGGTCAAATGAAGCTTAAAGGTATGACAACTGCGTATAGTCAGCAAATACAAAATCCACAGATACTAGAACTGTCTTTTGAAGAGAGATTTGGACTTATAGTAGAT
>DATCIH010000161.1:0-6726 GCA_036507955.1 Clostridiaceae bacterium
AATAGAGCTAAGAGAAAAGCTGAAGGAGTTCTTGACATCCTTAAAGGAAAACTGTTTATCACATAAGCTTCACATATTTACAACGCAATTCTATTATAATTCAATCTTATAATGGGGTTATAGTAAATTCTTCAGGAGGAATACAATATGTATATGATGAAGTTAAAGCCAAAGGATAAGATATTTATGATAACTATGGCAGGCTTAATAAGCAAAGAAGAAGGAAGCAGATTGTTAAATGATGCTAAGAAAGTGCTTATAACCTTCAATGCTGCGGAATATTATTTTGTTATAAATACAGTAGAGCTCAAAGCATCTGCACAAGATGCCCTTGAGGTAATGCAAAAGTGCCTAGGATTATTTGCTAGTTTACCTTTTATTAAGCAAATTAATATCACTCCTAGAAGTGCATTATTGAAATCATAAGCAAAGAATAAGTTAAAATAGGAATAAAAGTGAATTTTTATTAATATAAATAATAATTATTAATCAATTAAAAGTCTTAATTGATTAATAGTTTGCTAGATGATATTATCTAAGTTAGAAGGATACAAATTCTAAAATAAGGAGTTGATTATATGAATTATAATCTATTAATTGGAGGGGCAGCTGGACAAGGAATGGAAACTTTAGCCTCCATATTAGAAAAACTTTTGAAAAGAAAGGGCTTTGAGATTTTTACCCTACAGGATTATATGTCAAGAGTTAGGGGAGGACATAATTTTTTCCAGATCCGTTTTGGAAATGAGAAAATAGGCTCTCATGTAGATAAGCTTGATGGGATTATTGCACTAAATAAAGAGACTATTGAATTGCATATACAGGATTTAAATGAGGAAGGCTTTATTATATGTGATGAGGAAATAGATTATATAGATAGTAGGATGTACAAGCTACCTTTAAAGAAATTAGCTAAAACTATTGGTAATCCAAAGGTATTTGGGAGTGTTGCGTTAGGTGCTACTTTGAAAATGTTTAATCAAGATTTAAGTAATGTTTCCGAATTGTTAAAGGAAACTTTTAAAGAAGAGGTAGCACTACAAAATCTAACAGCATTTGAACTTGGGTTTATAGAAGTCCCAGTAAGGTATCATATTAAGTCAAATGGTATTGAAGAAAAAATATTAATTAATGGTAATGATGCTATCGCACTGGGAGCCTTAGCAGCAGGATGTAAATTTTATTCAGCTTATCCTATGACACCCTCTACCACTATAATGAATTATTTTTCCTCAAAGATTGAAGAAGCTGAAATAGTTGTGGAACAGGCAGAGGATGAAATATCTGCAATCAATATGGCCATTGGAGCATCCTATGCAGGAGTTCGCTCAATGACTGGAACTTCAGGAGGGGGTTATGCCTTAATGGCGGAAGCCATAGGATTATCATCTATGCTGGAGGTGCCTTTAGTTGTTGCAGAAATACAAAGACCAGGGCCAACCACAGGGTTCCCAACAAGAACTGAGCAGGCAGATCTTAAATTTGTTATTAATTCAACTCCTGGGGAGACACCTAAAATGGTAATAGCTCTTAGAGATCCTGAGGATTGCTTCTATCAGACAATGAGAGCCTTTAACTTAGCAGATAAATACCAAATTCCAGTTATTATGCTGGGAGATCAATACCTAGGTGATTGCTTAAGGACTGTAAAGCCCTTTGATTTTGATAAGGTTAAGATAGAAAGATATTTAAGTGAGGAAGAATACAAAGGTGATAAGGAATATAAAAGATATCTTATTACTGAAAATGGTGTTTCTCCTAGGATAACCCCGGGAAATATTCCAGGGAAGACTGTTTTAGTTGATAGTGATGAGCATGATGAGACAGGTCATATAACGGAATCCTCCTCGGTTAGAATCGCTATGAATGATAAGAGACTTAGAAAAATGGAATACCTTAAGAAGGAATTATTAGAGCCAATTTATATTGGTCAAGAAGAAGTAGATACTTTACTTATAGGGTGGGGCTCCTTATATAGTCCAATTGAGGAGGCAGTAAAGCTTTTAAATGAAACCTCAAAAACGAAATATGGTGCTTTAGTTTTCGGAGATATATGGCCTCTTCCAACGAAATTACTTATTGAAAAGACTAAAATAGCTAAAAAAGCAATAAATATTGAGCAAAATGCTACAGGACAACTTGCTCAATTAATAAGAGAAAGTACTGGAATTCTCATTGAAGATAGTATATTAAAATATGACGGAAGACCTATATCCTCTGAAGAAATAGTAAATAAGCTAAAGGAGGAAAAATAATATGAAGGAGATTTGTACATCTGAAACAGCTTGGTGTCCAGGATGCGGTGACTTTGTTATATTGGATGCTCTTAAGGATACACTAATAAAGCTTGGTAAAAAGCCTCATGAAGTATTGGTGGTAGGTGGAATTGGTCAAGCCGCTAAAACTGCTCAATTTATTAATACAAATGGATTTTGTGGCCTTCATGGAAGATCTCTACCTCCAGCTGCAGCAGCAAAAATTGTAAACAAGTCCTTAACTGTTATCGTAGATACAGGGGATGGAGACTCCTATGGAGAAGGTGGTAATCATTTTATTCATAATATAAGAAGAAACGTAGATATCACTCATTTTGTTCATGACAATCAAATTTATGGTTTAACAAAGGGGCAGGCTTCTCCTACAACGGATATAGGGCATATTACTGAGGTTCAACCAGGTGGCTCGCATAATCTCCCTATGAATCCAGTTTTGCTTGCTATTACCCTTGGAGCAGGCTTTGTAGCTAGAGCCTTTACAGGAGATAAGGAACAACTTAAGATGATTATGGAAGCAGCCATTAATCATAAGGGCTACGCCTTGGTAGATATACTCCAGCCCTGTGTTAGTTTTAATAAAGTAAATACCTTTAGTTGGTATAAGAATAGAGTTTACAAATTAGAAGAAGGCTATGAACCTACAAATAAGTTGAAAGCTATGGAGAGAGCAATGGAGTGGGGAGATAAAATCCCTATTGGTATATTATATAAAGAGGAAAAAGAAGATTTCCATGATAAAATTCCATTTCTTAAAGATGGGAAACCACTTGTAACTGCAGCTTTTGATTTAGATAAGATCAAAGGGTTTATGAAAGAATTTTAGGAATAAATTAATAGCTATTGGCTTTAAACCAATAGCTATTTTAAATATAATATCATTTTCCTAGCTTCTTAATTAAATTATGCTGCAAAAGCTCATCAGAATACTGAAGGCTATTTATGGCTTCAGTTTTTTCCTTCAGTAAGGTTGCATTTTCCTTAAGCTTTTCCCCGGTTTTTATGTCATAGTAGCTATCTGATTGTGAAAGATAAAAAGCAGAACCATCGGTAAAGGAACCATTTCTAAAAACTACAGCATTTTTATTTGTGTTAAATAAATCCTTACCAAAGATATAATTCGAATTTAGATTATATAAGTTTAATAAGGTAGGCAATAAATCCATTTGACCTGAATAGGTGTGATTTATTCCTTTATACTCCTCCTTAGGAAAATGAATCATCATAGGAACTTTTTGAAGCTGCATCCAATTTAAGTCTGTAGCCTTATTAATTCCTAGAAAATTTTCAAGGTATGTTTCGTTGTCCTTAGAGATGGCATTATGATCTCCGTATAAAACAACAATAGAGTTATCAAAAGTTCCATTTGCCTGAAGTTCATCTAAAAAGGTTCCTAGCTGAGTATCAGTGTAATGTATAGCCTTTATATAATTTTCAAGGAGGGTACTATTTAGATTACCCGTATTAAAATCACCATAATCCTTAACGTCATCAAATGGGAAATGACTTGATAAAGTAATTACAAAAGAATAATATGGATTTTTTAGTTTATTAAGCTTATCAATTGATTGTTTAAGAAAGGACTTGTCACTAAGACCCATTCCAACGGTTTCATCTATATTATAATCCTTTTGACTATAGAACTTATCAAAGCTCTCAGCCTTATACATAATATTCCTATTCCAAAAGCTTTCGAAATAACCATGGAGAACATTAGTATTATAGCCCACGCCCTTTAATATATTTCCTAAAGAGTTAAAGGTGTTGGAGGAATATAAATAATAGGCTGCTCCAGAAGGGGCAGGGTAAATAGAATTATTAGTCATAAGCTCTGCATCTGAGGTACCACCAGAGGAAACCTGATAAAAGTAATTATCAAAATAAGTGCAACTCTTAAGCCATTTATTTAAATTTGGAGTTATTTCTTTTCCATCTATGCTTTTATTTATTACAAACTGCTGCAGTGCCTCTACTTGGATTATAATCAGATTTTTCCCTCTTGCGATGCCTTTAAGGTTTGTTCCTTGTGAAAGCTCCTTACCTTTTGCAGAAAAATAAGCTTTAATCTTATCTTCTTCAGCTTTTGGCAAGGGCTGGTTTTTATAAATGGTACTTTCAATAAAATTGTAAAGATCTATACAATGATAATCTATAGCTCCTAATTCCTTTGCTACATAAACTCTATTATACATAGTTTTAAGTAAAGTGGGCTGTTCCGTTTGAAGCTTATAAATGCTAAGACCACTGGTAACTCCTCCTATTATTAGAAGCAGGAAAAAGGCTAATAATTTAAACCTTAAGTGGTACTCTCTAAGTTTCACATTTCTGTATTTAATTATAAAGAATACAATAAAGAAGAAATCAATGAAATATAAAAAATCCCAGGGCTTAACTAAGCTTCCAATACTGGTTTTAACAGCACCTAGCATAAGCCCGTTTCTTATAACTGGGATTGATATAACATCTCTAAAATATCTATAATAATTTGTATCTACAATTAATAACAGGCTTATGATAAAATCAAAGATCAAAAGATATGTTAGTCTTTTCTTCTTTTTAAATAGTAAGGAAAAAGAGATAATAACAAGCAGTGAAGCTGTTAAGGCAATATAAACCTTTGGTAAATAATATATATAGGCAGTTTCTATTTGCGTTTCAAAGAGAAAGGCCTTTAGAAAAATAAAAACAATAAACACGATAATATCCAAATTATTTAAAAGAAAACTCTTTATTTTAATATGCATCATTAAGCCCTCCAAAAACATCTTTACATTAACCCTTAAATATTATAGCATAAACAGGATGATTTAATTCATAAGAGTTAGTGAACTAATGGAGGTTAATATGAAAAAGGGTACTATTATAGAGCTATTAATTGAAGATGTAGAATTTCCAGGCTACGGTATAGGAACTTATGTGAGCGAAGCATTAGATAAAGAAGGTCAACCAATAAGGAAACGAGTGTATGTATTAGGTGGCGTACCAGGTGAACTTCTGTCTGTAAAGATTAAAAAGATAAGAAAAAGCTATATAGAGGGTTATAAGGAAGCTACCTTAAAGGAATCGGATTTCAATAAGGAAGTAACTTGCCCTCAATATGGAATATGTGGTGGCTGTAGCCATCAAAGTGTTAGCTATGATAAGCAGCTTGATATAAAGGAGAAAGAAGTACTGGATTTATTTAAAAAGGCTAATATTGAAGGCTTTGATTTCTTAGGAATTGAAGGTAGTTTAAAGGTTTTCGAATATAGAAATAAAATGGAATTTACCTTTGGGGATTATGAAAAGGGTGGAGAAATTACCTTAGGTATGCATGCAAAAGGTAGAAGCTTCAGTGTTATATCCACAGAAGAATGTAGAATTGTAGATGAGGATTTTAGAAATATTTTAAAAAAAACCTTAGAGTATTTCAGAGAGAAAAGAATACCACATTATAACGTACTGAGCCATATTGGTATCCTTCGAAATCTTGTGGTAAGAAAGGCTGAAAATACTGGTGAAATACTTATAAATCTTGTTACTTCCTCAAATTCAGGAATAGATTTTGATGAGGTTACTAAATTATATACTGGTTTAGAGTATAAAGGTACTCTTGCAAGTCTATTACATACTACAAATGATTCTCTTTCTGATGCAGTGAAAGTAGATAAAATGGATATATTATATGGCAAAGATTATATAAATGAAAAGGTCCTAGGGATGAATTTTAAGATTTCCTCCTTCTCTTTCTTTCAAACAAATACAAAGGGTGCGGAAAAGTTATATTCAATAGTTAGAGATTTTATAGGGGATACTAAAGACAAAACTGTATTTGATCTCTACTGCGGAACCGGTACAATAGGACAAATTGTAGCTCAAAGTGCAAGGAAGGTCATAGGAATAGAAATTGTAGAAGAGGCAGTGGCAGTGGCCCGTGAAAATGCTACCCTTAACAAATTAGACAATTGCATCTTCATAGTTGGAGATGTTGGTAAAGTTATTAATAGTGTGGAGGAAAAACCGGATATAATTATTCTTGATCCTCCAAGAGCAGGGGTAACACCACCAGCGTTAAAGCTAGTGATGGATTTTAATGCCCCTGAGATAATTTATGTTTCCTGCAATCCTAAATCTTTAGTTGAAAATCTTAAACTATTAGTCGAAGAAGGGTATGAGGTTAAGAAGGTAAAGCTTATGGATATGTTTCCTCATACAGGGCACGTTGAGACGGTTGTGTTGATAGAGAAGAAATTGTAGCCAATGAAAAAACCTCTGCCACTTTGAAGAAACCCTTGCTACTTTGAAAAAACCTGTGCAAAAGCATGAAAAAGAAGCAAGGTAGAAACAATGATTAAAGCAGAACAAAACAAGTAGTGAGTATTACTGGCGAAGCCAGTAATAGCAACGATTAATACAGAGATAAGATAGGATTAAGGATAGATATTCCTTAATCCTATTTTTCTGTTCCAATTTT
>DATCIH010000162.1:0-6248 GCA_036507955.1 Clostridiaceae bacterium
CATATGTATTCTGCTCCTTCAGCAAGAGCTGCCTTTATCCCTATATTATTCCCATAGCCATAGCCCTTATTTATATCACTTTTTAGCAAGATAACATCCTTAAGATTATTTTCAATAATCTTATAGGAATCATCCGTAGAATTATTGTCTACAACTATAATTCTATAATTGTTATATGTAATATTTCTGCATTGCTTAACGCATTCTATTGTATCCTCATGGGAGTTATAATTTAATATAACTATATAAACCTTCGGATTTTCTCTCATATTAATTTACCTTTCCTACAAATTATATACTGAGACCTTTCATGTATTCTTTAATAGCTTCCTTCCAATCCCTGGTGATGTCCCCTGTTGTGAGTTCTAGCATATAGTTTCTAAGTACGGAATATTTAGGTCTCTTTGCAGGCCTAGGAAATTCCTCTGTAGTACAGGGTACAACTTCCGTAGATAGCTTGACTAAAGAAACTATTTCTTTTGCAAAATCATACCAAGTGCATGAGCCCTTACAGGTGCAATGAAATAAGCCATAATTCTTTTCATTTACTAAATTTATTATAACCCTTGCCAAATCCACTGTGCTGGTAGGAGTTCCTCTTTGATCATTTACCACCTTTATCTGTGGTCTATCTTCACATAGCTTCAATATACTTTTAACAAAATTATTACCATCTCCATAAAGCCAAGCTGTCCTAAGAATATAATGTTTTGGATTTAAAGCCATTACAAAATTTTCTCCCTCTAGCTTAGTTTTGCCATAAATAGTCTGTGGATTAGGTTTGTCAAATTCAGTTAGAATTATATCTTCCTCACCTTGAAATACATAATCTGTAGAAATTTGCACAATCTCAGCACCGATACTATATGCTGCTTGGGCCAAGTTTTTAGGACCTATAGCATTTATTCTGTAGGCACTTTCTATTTCTACTTCACATTTATCTACTAAGGTATGGGCAGCACAATTAACAATAATGTCTGGCCTTTCATCCTTTACGAATTTATATACCATTTTGCTATTGGTAATATCTAACTCCTTAACATCCGTTAATATTAGTTGAGCATCTAATTCGGAGAACTGTTTAGTTACTTCTCTTCCTAATTGACCATTTGCACCAGTTATTAATACTTTCATAATACCCTCCTGTATTGTTTTTCACACTTTAATTAATAATCTATCTATATTTTAAGTAAACCTTAAATATTTTAATATCATCAATAAATACTCTTTTAAATAGCCTCTTTGGCTCTTTGACAAATCTATATAGCCACTCAAAGCCTGACTCGCTTATCCATTTAGGGGCTCTTTTTTTATTTCCTGCTTCAAAGTCAATAGAAGCTCCTATACCTATGGATACAGGGACTTTAAGCTTATCCAAATTACTATAAATAAATTTTTCCTGCTTGGGAGCCCCCAAACCAACAAATAAAATATCTGGCTTTGCACTAGTAATCATATTTACTATGTTGTCAACCTCCTCCTGATCTTTTTCAAAACCGAAGAAAGGAGAGTAAGTCCCTACAACCTTTAAATTATTATATTTTTCTTTAAGATTTTCAGCTGCTCTCAAAGCCACTCCATCAGCTGCACCTAAGAAAAATACGGAATAGCCTTTTTGCGCAGCATGCCTGCAAAGCATAGGTAAAAGATCAGAACCTGAAACCTTCTCTATTATAGGTGTCTTAAGCCATTTACCTATCCAAATCAAGGAGATACCATCTGCAAGTATTAAATCTGCCTTATCATATATAGCTTTAAATTCAGTGTCTGTTTCAAGTCGAACGATATGATCAGCATTTGGAGTTACCACGTAATGATAACCCTCTTCATTTATTAGCCTTTCTACTTCTCCCACTGCCTCAACCTTTGTTATATTATCAATATACGTATTTAAAAACTTTATCCTTTTTCCCTTCAAATGCTACCTCCTTTCACCAAATCTAAATTCGGTATCAAGTTTCATATGCTTATTTAAATAATTCAGAATAGATCGGATTATCCTTTAAAGATTTAAGATATTGTGAAAATTGGTCTTTTAACTCATCTCTCTTTAAAGCAAACTCCACAGTTGCCTGCAAAAATCCTAGCTTATCTCCAACGTCATATCTTCTGCCTTCAAAATTGTAAGCATACATAGCTTCATTTGTGATAAGTATCTTTAAGGCATCAGTAAGCTGAATTTCTCCACCTTTTCCAGGTTTAGTCCTACTTAATATATCAAAAATTTGTGGGGTTATTATATATCTACCTAGTATTGCAATATTAGAAGGGGCTTCTTCTATCTTAGGTTTTTCAATAAGATCCTTTACCTTATACACTCTATCCTCTATGTACATGCCTTTAACAATACCATATTTAGACACTTCTTCTTTAGGTACTTCTTGAACTCCTAATATAGTAGTTTTATATTCATCAAAGCAATCAATCAATTGTTTAAGACAAGGTACCTTACTGTCTACCACGTCGTCTCCAAGCATAACTGCAAAGGGCTCATTGCCAACAAAAGTTCTAGCACATCCAATTGCATGCCCAAGGCCCTTAGGTTCTTTTTGCCTTATGTAATACAAGTTAGCCATGTTGGAAATGTCTCTAACCATTGATAAAAGTTCTTCTTTTCCATGGCTTTCTAGCTCGTTTTCCAATTCTACGGATTTGTCAAAATGATCTTCTATAGCCCTTTTATTTCTTCCAGTTATAATCAAGATTTCCTCGATACCTGAATTTACAGCTTCTTCAATAATGTATTGTATTGTTGGTTTATCTACTATAGGTAGCATCTCTTTTGGCTGAGCCTTAGTCGCTGGCAAAAATCTTGTTCCAAGTCCTGCTGCAGGAATTATTGCTTTTTTAACCTTCATAAATTGTTACCTGATTTCTAAAATCGTAACATTCAGGAACATTACAATTTCTCACTTTATCCGTTAATAAAGTGGTAGCTTGACAGGATTCAGCTACTAAGGTTAATACTTTCGTATTAAAATCTCACTTGATTTATTAATGATTCTTTAAATCATTAACTCATGCCTTTATTATTTAATATCCTAATAAAGTTCTGCAAGATTAAAGCTGTTAGCCCTCCCTAAAATATATCTATTCGCCAAAGCCTTTCCTACTAGGTGTTCTTTGACAAAATTATATTCTATTTAAACTAATTACTTTTAATACTTAACTTATTAATCCTAGTATCTTCTTTCTATTTGCTATCCAAAAATCAGGTTTTTTCACTTCCTTTCTTTCTTTTCTAATATTTTTATCTATCATTGACCACTTTTTCCATTCATGATATAAATTAAATTTATGTTTATATTTCTCTTCTACATATTTCTCTTCTACATATTTAGCTATTAATATTTTAGGTACGCTTTCTTTCAATTTATAACTTCTTCTGGCTATTACCATCGCTGCTCCATTATGTACTGCCATTCCAAATTGGTGACAATACTTATATAATCCTATTTTACTTGTATATTCTGGATGTACCTTGATTAATTCAATTCCTTCTCTAAAGCAAGCACTTCTTAACATTGTCAGTAGTTTTGAATATATAAAATTGTTCTTGATTCTAGCAAATTTTGTGCTAACGTCTTTATCATTTTTAAATTTTAAGTTCTCACTAGATATCCCACAATGATAAGTTTTAGCTATGAGTACTGCTTGCGCCACTAATTCTCCGCACAAATTTTCTCTACGGTTTCCTTTGCAATATAATAATTCATTTTGTTTTAGATAAGTATGCCATTTATAATTACCTTTATTATCTATCATAGTTAAAGCAAACCCATCTGGGTTAGTATCAATTCCTATCATTCCATTATGACCAGTATATATTGGTTTTGTTTTTGACATTTCAAAAGTAATATGAGCATAATATTTATCATTTCTTTTGATTAATTCAACTTGATAAGCCTCACCAGTGGTTAAATATTCTAAAAACATATCCCTATAATGGATTCCATTAACCTTTCCTGTTTTCTTAGATAGCTTTTGGGGAAGATATATTGGTATCAATATTTTTATAGCTCTATTCGTAGCTGTTTTTTCTAAAGTAGATATTTCTAAATAACTCATACTATCTTTAATTACCACTCTTAAATTAGCGTTTCCACCTTTAGATTTATCTCCACGACTATAGAACCTGTTATTTCTACTATCTTTCCATTCTTTATTCGTAATTAAGCCTTTGCATCTTTTTAAAAAATTTTCTTTTTTACCGAAAATAACAGACGGTATAGTATCTGTCACGATAAAGTTATTAAAGTACTCTAATTTTCTTTGTCTCTTAGCCAATTTAGATTTTAAAGCATTAATTTTCTTTTCAGATAAGTTCTTATCTTTATCTTTTAATATAGTTTTAATTGCTTTAACCTTTTTATTAATATCCTCATAATTCATTTTAACTAGTTCTTTTTGAGAGAGAATAGTTTGTCTAGCTGATTCTACTGCATCTTTTGCTTGACGGATATTAAGTTTATATTTGCTAGCTACAGTTTTCTCTAATTCTCCAATGTTTATAAACTCTAATAATCTATTAAAGGAATATCTAATTGCGCTGCAAAATACAAGCATCATATTATCAAGTATAGACTTATCTGCATCACTTTCATTCACGAGGACTGCTTTCATTGTTATTTTCACTATTCACACTCCTTTCTTGTTCTAATTCTTGAATTACTTTTTCCATATCTTTCTTAGCCTTTCTCCCTCCTATAGCACCAAATAGTCTAGCACTAAAACAAGTTACAATATTAATTAAATCATTAAGATAAGTATACCCAAATCTAGCTAATCTATCAGAGTATTCTACTACAATTGAATCAACATCAGCTAACCTTCTAAACATTTTAGTTTTCCTTCATCATCCCATATTTTTAGTGTCTTTATTGTAACTCCTGTTAACTCATTTGCTTCTGATATAATTATTATTTTTCCCACTTGTTTTCCACCTCTAAAATAAATATATCACATTTATTTTAATTTATCAGTTCTGTTTGTTATCAATTGTTATTATTAGTTCAAGCAGTTGTTACCTCCAAATAAAAATTGTTACAGCATTTATAATTTTAAACTTTTAGCTGAAATAAATACATAGCTTTATAAAAAATTAATAATTAGAGCTTTAAAGGGAAACATGGAGAAGCTTCATGATGATGTATTTAAAAGTAGCTAAAATCAAATCAACTTCTATACAAATATAATTTACTAAATTTTTAAATTTAAACTTAGTCCGTTTTATTTTATTTAAGGATTTTAATCCCTCAAATATCCCATCTAAATAAATCTTTGTAAACTTCTTTCTACTGTAGAATATCGTTTTAATAATAATCCCCAATAGAATAATTGGTAAATTAATAAGTAACTGAATAAAGGGCATATTCTTATAAACTAAATATATAGAATTTCTAAAGATAAGCTTAGCCTTAAAAGGGTTATATTTGTTCCAAGTAGTACCACTAGCAACATGATAAATTATAGCTTTTGAACAGTACTTATTTTTATAACCATTTATTTTAGCCCTATAACCTAGATCCACATCTTCAAGATAGGCAAAAAAGGCTTCATCAAGATATCCAATTTCCTCTAAAACACTTCTTCTATAAATTGCTGCTCCGGCACAGCTGGTAAATACATAAGAATCTTTAGTATATGTAGTTACTGGAAATCCATCCCCTCTTTTATAAGCCCAGCCAAACAAATCCAAGCTATCCCCAGCATCATCTATTATATCTCTTTCGTAAAATCTTACCATTTTGCTTGAACAGGAAAAAAGCTTAACTTCAGCTTCCATTTCGTTTACTAATACCGATAACCAATCTACCTCTGCTTCAGTGTCGTTATTTAATAGTACCACATATTCACCCAGGGAATCTTTGATTCCCTCATTTATAGCTCTACTAAACCCATAATTTTCACTTAATGCAATTATTTTTACTGCCCCATAATTTTCTCTGGTAAATTCAATACTATTGTCAGAGGATCCATTATCTACTAGTAAAACCTGAAAGTCAGTAAAACTTTGTTTATATACAGAAGCAAAACAGGTATCTAAAAATTTAAAGCCATTGTAATTTGGTATAATTATTGAAACCTTCATAAAAACCTCTCTTATATATAAAAATAGAAGGAAGAGACGGCTGAAGTCAATCCTTTTAAGTAATTATCTAAATTTTGTGAAATACATCTACAAGCTGATTATTTATTAAATTAACCTTAACTTTAGTCAAAGCTTTTATAGAATTTCTTTTAACCTT
>DATCIH010000163.1:0-5186 GCA_036507955.1 Clostridiaceae bacterium
TACTTCATTTCATCATCACATCCTTATATTTGATACCTTATTATACCATAAATACCCAAATATGAGAAGTGTTAAATCAAAGAAAAAGCAGGTTTTTTTATACCTGCTTTTTCTTCATGTACCCAAAGTTCAGAAATAACCCAAGGATCCACTAACAGATTGTTTTTTATGCTAAGCACGTATACACTTTAAAACCTATTTTTTAGATAAAGAACTTGTATGAGATATAACTGAAATTTCTTTTCCATTATTTGCATCTAAAAAAACGTTAATATCAGCATACACAGATTTATTTTTATTACCACTTAATTTAGGACCTTGTTTCTCAATATTAACACCATAAAAAGTTACAACCCATGTTGGATAATTGTCTAACACAATATCAGAATCTGGTAACTTCTTCATATCATTTCTAGTATACCTAGTTAAAACAGCTGAAAATTTTTCAGATTCATTTACAATTTGAGAACCTACTATTTCTTTTGCTTTTTCAATAGCCGATTGTTTGTCTATAATAGATACAGCATTTTCTTCAAATTCTTTAAAATCCATGTTATGTTCTTTTAGAACTGTATTTTTCTGCAAATAATTGACTGTATTTATATCTTCATTGTCTTGACTTGTTTCGTTGTTAACTTGTTCATATGATGTTTCTTCTGTTTTATTGTTATTATCAAAACCAAAAATACTAAAAGTTAAGATAGACATTAAAACGCAAACAACCAGTAAAACAATACCTACTTTTTTCACAATAATCATCTCCACTTTTTAAATTTTGGAAAACTTAATATGTAATATTAGACGTCTATATCTTAAAAATGTTCTAATTCCTCGAATCCCATACTTCCCAATTACTAGATCCACTACTAGATATATTATTTCTCATAGTACTCAAATCACCATAGCCTTGTCCTAAATCGCCCATATTTGTACAGGCAGTGGAGACCCTGATGTGTTTTTATACTGAGCTGCACCAAATGATACAGGATTAGTTATTGTTCCAGGACATAAATCCGCTGTATCATGTGTTTCTGCACTAAGTTCTATACCAGTGCGAGAAAAAGGAATTGTAGTAAGCAAAACAGTTGCATAAGAAATATCATTAATTACAAAATACATATTTGTAGAGTCACAACCAACCTTAAAGTTATTATTACTTCCGGAAGTAGCGGAACCGAATTCTTCTCGATACCAAGCTGATGTTGGAGCATAATCATATTCATAGAAATATTTTGGGTTTGTATAACCAGCTACTTTTCTGTACCCTACTTGAGCATAACTATCATCACCCTGTGTCATAGCCCAAGCTGAACAACCTACAGTTTCGGGTGGATTTTGAGTTTCGATAGTTACAGAAGCACCATTGTTGGATATAGTTTTCCACCCTCCATTTCAATAAGAAACAGCCAAAACTTGAGAATTAAGCAAAAAACACAAACAAAAAGCGATACAAGTGCCACTAAGAATTTTTTTCATTACACATCATCTCCTTTGTAAATTTTATATTATGATTGCATCCCAATTAGGGGTATGGCAATGATTCGTGTAAAAAACTATAGCAGGAGTAAAATTCTTACATTTGTTTATATATAACATTAATATCAAATTTTAATTGTGGGTGTTTTTGCCTATCCCCTCGAAAAGGTGAATTAAGAAAAACTACTCCTTCGGGAGTTCTGGTACACCCTAGTCTCTTTTTATTTATTCCTACTAGAGCCTTTTTGAATTTGTCTGGCGCCCTTATCCGTAACATCGCTTGTCCACCTCTTTTTATAAAACAAAATTTTGAGGGAGTAGTTTTTTATCCCTCTGCTATATATGATAAATAGAATCATTTATATATTAATAGTATAGCGCAGGTCAGTTACAACCTCGTTATATTAACATTGTTTTTATGTAAAATTCTAGGACATTAATTCGATACTATAGTAATAAACAAAAGAAACAAGACCGGATACTTAAACCAATATATATTTTAAGTTTTAATTAACGGGTATCTACTCAATCCTTTGATTGACTTTTTCATTATATAATTTCCATATATTATTTAAAATAGTTCATTATTCTTATTTTTAATAGGTATACATAATTATGAATTATTGTTAAAAGTAGGGTATTGGAGAAAACTCTAGCATTTTTAATAATACTTCGATATCACCTTTAAAGGTATAGAAGAATGGTCTGAATTTTTTATCTAATACCAGTAAAAATGGATCACCTTGTTCTGGGAGTAAAATAAAAACTTCATCTATCGAATCTATGTTATAGTCATTAAACAAGTGAGTTTGTACTTTCACAGTGGGATTTAATGGAATTCTGATTATGTAACCTTTATCCGGGAATGCTTTAACTTTAACATATATACCTGAAACCCCATCAAGATAACTAATAGCCGCTTTTTGTATTGAGGTATTGGGGTCAGCTTTTTTTATCACTTCACCTTTAGAGATATCAAAGATTTCAATAACATTGCTTATATTATCAGCTGTCTGTGATGAAGTCACAAAAGTTACTAGACCGCTTTCTTTAACTTGCTCTGATATACAAACCAGAGCCTCATATTTGTTAGTGAGATCTACCTTTTGAAAGTAACTGCAAATATTAAAGCCGAGAGAGAAGATTAAAACAACGGCTAAAGTAATTTTCACCAATTTTTTATTTATTCTAATTAACACCATACTCAAAACACCTCTATAAATGTTTATGGTAATGAGATGAAAAGTATTACCTTTCAAATTTAGTGGTTTATCCCAATTATTTGTGTAGCTAGGAGTTTTACTAATTACATGCAAACAAGATCATTTAAAAACTCAATACTTCTCCATCTTCAGGAATGATTACAGTATTGGTAATATTATTGGAACTAATATAATATTTTAAGTCTTTTCTTGATAACCTGCAATGATTCCACGATTCCATGTGTACTGCAACAACTTGTATATTGGGATATCTATGGCATAATTCATGTATATCCTCAGTTGCCATAGTAATTGGCTTTCCATATTTAAATTGTGCGCCACCACAATTACAGACAACTATTCCAGGTTTAAACTTTTCTGTAGATTTTTCAACTTCTTTACACCATACTGTATCCCCCGCAATATAGACAGTAGGTTCTCCTTTGGACGAAATAACAAAACCAGATACAGGTGACATTTTCATAGCAATTACACCGTGACCATGCCTCCCGTTGGTACGATTAAAAGTTATATCATTCCAAATATAAGTGGTATTAATAGGATGTACATCAGTAAATCCATAGGATTGCAATTTTATTTCATCCTCAGGCTGACAGAATATAGGAATATTTCTTGAAAGTAATTTTGTTGCTGTGTCGTCAAAGTGGTCGCTATGAGTATGAGTAACAAGGACAGCATCACAGTTAGTAATAGTATCAATATCTATAGGCAATTCAACCAATGGGTTGTAATTTTGGTTTGGTACATCCTGAATAGGTGGCATAGAGCCTGCTTCACTTAACATAGGATCTACAAGTATTCTTTTATTATTTATAGATATTATTAAGGTAGCATGACGAATCAATTGAATCTTCAATGTTTATCCCTCCTGTTGTTTTTTTATATATTTATTATATAATGGAAATTACTTGATTAGAGAAAATAAAAGAGTAAAAATGATTCCGTCATGAAAGGATTTTATTAATTATGCTTGATCAAACAGATATACACATTTTAAATCTTCTTACAAAAAATTCACGGATGCAGTGGCAGGAAATTGGCGAAGAAGTTCATTTAACTGGACAGGCAGTGAGAAACCGAATAATTAAAATGGAAAAGTTAGGCGTTATTCAAGGATATACTATAAAAATTAATCCTGTAGTAATTGGTAAAGAATTAACTGCTTTTATAACTATTTTTATGAAAACAACTGACCATTTAGCATTTAAAACATATGTACAGAATAATTCACTAATAACTGAAGCCCACAGAATAAGTGGAGATGGATGCTATATGTTAAAAATAGCTGCTTCGACTCAGACAGAAATTGTAGAACTGTTAGATGGAATTTTAAAATATGGGAATTATCAATTAAATTTAGCAATAGAAAATATCAAGTCTATAGTTGTTTAGGCATTCCATCTACTTATCTTTGTTTCATATCCTGTTGCAAGGTTTAGAGAAAAATGCAGTTTGTATAATTTGTTTTTCCGCATTATACATTTTTACTTATAAATTATTTTATCCTAATGCTAAGAAAATAAACTCCTTATCATTTCCTCAGTTAATCCCTTTTCCTTACATATCTGTGCATATAATTCCGCACTTTGTCTGGGTATCCTTTCCTGTGTACGGAAATCGCACTCATATAAACCAAATTTTGCGGATTCGCCCTCAAGCCACTCAAAGTTATCCATCAGAGTCCAATGATAGTACCTATCTACCTGTATTCCCTCATTTATGGCTTTAGCAATGTAAGCAAGATGGTTAACAATATACTCGGGCCTTCTATTGTCATATTTATCACTGATTCCATTTTCAGTTATATAAATCGGTAGTTTATATTTACTATAATACTTCTTGCATAGCATATAAATTCCTTCAGGATATATATCCCAGCCAAGGTCCGTCTTCTGCAAATCCTTATCCTTGACTAATTTATGAAAGTAGTTTAAAGGATCAAATGCAAATTCAACGATATTCCTTGTATAATAATTAATTCCAAGAAAGTCTACATATCGTCCCTTTTTATATTCGTAATCCTTTCGTAAAAGAGGGAACATTAACCTGCCAGTGGTCATTCCGACCATAAATAATTCATTGAATATATAATCAAGAGCATTGGCAATTATTTTTCCAGTATGACTTATTCCTTCAAAAATACGTATATGTATTGCAGCTCCCACCATCGTTTTACCTTTAAAATTTTTATCATCCCTGATGGTATGTATCATTTTATAAAGCTTCACATGTGTTTTAATAATCTCTGCCTTAACTTTAGATGATTCAAGCACGTTCTTTGATCCTGGCGGAAAACTTCCCAGGTCATAACCAAAAGTTGTATACACATTAGGCTCATTGAACGTTATCCATTCACAAACCAAATCACCAAGGTTTTCAACAACATACCTGGCATATTCAACAAATAGTTCAGAATTTTTAGGCTTCTTCCACCCACCCATGTTTTGAAACCACTGAGGTTCAGAAAAATGGTGTAATGTAATTAGT
>DATCIH010000164.1:0-12531 GCA_036507955.1 Clostridiaceae bacterium
TTAGTCCTAAAATGGATGTATGGAAATATTATAAAAAGGTATCAAAAGGGTAGCCCTGGATTTGCCGAGTACCATATATAAAGCTCTATTTTTTAAGAAAAGTTATTCATTGGAAAGTATTGTATGTGGTCGGAAGATGAGTTATAAGTAAATTATAATCATTAGACCCATTTAGCTTTATTTCATTTATTATCTCTAGTTGTTCTGATTTGATAGATTCTCTTAATAAACCTACATATATTTCTGGATTTGCGGGAAATTTCTTTAACCCATCCCTTAAATAATTAATTGCAACATTTTTATCTTCTTCAATTTTTGCAAATAAATCAATTGCAGATGGTATGGGGTAAGTACTTTTAATACAATCAAGTAAATATCGTTTTGCTTTCAAAGTGGATTTTTTGTCAAAGTTCCAACATGTGTAAATGTAACCGAGGAGATAATTTGCAATACTGATATCTTTTTCACTGTTATTGGAATCTTTTATTATGATTGATATTTGCTGTTCTGCTTCTAAATATTGTTTATTATCTATTAAACTTTCTATCTCTTTAAAGTCCATCTTCTATCTCCTTAGATATATCACCTTTTGAATATTGAACCATCGACTATTCCTTATGATACCTATAGTACCATTATTCTACAAATAAGTTTATAATCCTTCAAGTTATTTTGTTCTTTAAACAATATCCAAATATTAATTGAAATCTAGGTAGGTAATTATTTATCTCATATATATCACATAACCAAGTAAGACGTTAGACGCTTTGCTATTCAATAATGATGGGTCTTAGGGATAATCTCCTTTAACTTATTTATGCATTTGTATATTTCAACCTGCTTCCTTGGATATCCCACTTTTCAAACTCGATAAATCTAATTATGATTTTCCACATAGCTGCTACATTTAAACCGACTGTTTGGGATAGTTTAGACTCTAATTTAAATACCAACCTTACCAACGGTCACATTCTTTATATGTAGATTCTATTTGGAGGAAATTAAACTTCATATTCTCCATTAACTTTATCAACGCTATTGAGAATTATATCTAGTATCTCAGCATTTTCCTTTTGGATTTGTAGGCACTTATATGTGTTCTTACTCAACTTATTAATAAGAAATCGAAGTGAATGATATGTTTCCTCCATTTCATCATCCTGTTCAATTTTTTCCGGCCTTCTTCCTTTTTCCTTTTCCTCCTTATTCCTTTGTAGATAACGATTATGTAGTTCCTCTAATTTCTCCAGCAGTGTTTCGTCATTCATTTTAATACCCCCTATTGATGATATTATAACATTTAAAAATAAAAGAGTAGCTAGGATATTGGAAGGAAATATAGCCACATAATAGATATTACTTCCAGTATGTGGCTTGTTTTACCTGTATGTCGGTTGTACCCATAGTATGGTTGCATTAGTTTTAATGAATATGTCAAGTGATGAAATAAGGATTGAAAAATCAAATCCTTGCACAAGATCAAAAGACATTTGTTAGTGGTAAATTAAAAGGGAGAGATTTCGGCAAACAAAAATGGAAAATGATTCCCAGTTATATTTTATAGCAGGGAAAATTCCTTGCTTCTTTTGTTTTAGAAATAATTTATATTGATAACCAGATGGAAGCAATTGTATAATGGATATAGGTAGTTAATGGGCATTTGTTGATTAAAACCAAATACAGAATATTTTTAAAAGGAGGTTTATAGTATGAAGAATAATTATAAAATTGCATCATTCTTATCCTTGTTTATTTCTATAATACTGGTAATCATTATGGTAGTAAATTCAATGATAGACTATCAAGTTTACTTACAACATCCAGAATATTCAGCTCCATTTTCAGCAAATTTGATGCTTAAAAGTGTTACATATGGTATACCAATTATTATAGGATTAGTGTTATCATTTATATTTAGAAGCAAGTCGAAAATCAATAAAAGTTTATAATCAAAGTTATTACATTGTTAGAACATAATAATCATATATGTTGTCCGAAGCAACTGAAATTAAAGATTATAGCAAGTTTTTAAAATATCAGTTTTATGTTGATGTGGTAAAGGAAATAAATATGATAATTAAATTTTAGTTAAAGAACAAATGTAGACAATGCCTCATTATAAATTGTTTTTAGAGCAGGTAGTACTGCTATATTAAAATCGGCAAAATTAAAATCTACCCATGTTATTATTTCAATTTTATTCGTAGAAGCATAAGCTGGCATTTGAGTTTTTGGATTCATTGGAACACTATTTATGAATACTCCACTACCAAAACATACAGATGCTTCGTATTCATAATCGTTTATTAATACTACCAAGGAGCTTCTAATAAAAATTAAAATCATTTTTATGTTAGTATAGGATCTAGCACTATGATTCCACCTAAATTTTTTAATGTATCGTTATCAATATTACTAATGGGGTAGCGTACGCAAAAATGATATTTCGTACGCTAAGAAAATTACAGTTCCATAAATTCAATAATTTAGGGTATAACGTGTTTTGTTTAAAGATTTAACTCTTTTAAATGTCCGTTTTGATTTAAATCAAATTTATACTCTCCTAAAAAATTTATATGTTTCCATCCAAGTGGTGATATATTATTTAAGAGACTTTCGTCAAATCCACCATTCTGCTTTAGATGATCAATAGCTTTGCTTAAATAAACACAATTCCAAATTGTTATTGCATTAATTATAATATTTAAGGCACTAGCACTTTGCAGTTGCTCTTGTAAAGCTCTTCTTCTAAATTCTCCAAATTTACCAAAGAAAATAGCTCTTGCCAATGCATTCATAGCTTCACCTTTATTTAATCCTCTTTGAATGCGTCTTCTAAAGTTTTTATCAGATATATATTCCAGTATAAATATTGTTTTTTCTATTTTACCCATTTCCCTTAATGCTTTTGCCATACTATTTTTTCTTGAGTAAGAGCCTAACTTTTCTAAGATTAAGGATGCTGAAACTTTACCTATAAATATTGAATGTGCTAATTTTAATACAGATTCATAATCATCAGTTATTGATTTAACATTTATACGGCCTTTAACAATATCTTTAATAGTTTTATAGAATTCCTCAGTATCATTAAATGAAAACAAAACACATTCTGATAAATCTCTTATTCTTGGAGCAAATCTAATTCCAAACAAATGAAATAATCCGAATATTTGATCTGTATATCCAGCTGTATCAGTGTAATGTTCTTCTATTTGGAGTTCAGATTCGTGTCCCAATATACCATCAAGCAAGTATAGCGAATCCCTTGAATTAGTAGTAATTACATTTATATTAAAAGCAGAATATTGGTCACTTACATGACGATACATAGTAAGTCCTTTCCCCATTCCATAGTGTGGATTCTTATCCGCATAAATTGAGGAAACTCCAACTTCAACACGCATACCATCTGAGGATGAAGTTGTGCCGTCTCCAAAGCACTTAGCTAGATCAAGATGGTGTTGATAGTTCACAAGAGTAGCTTGAGCTTTTTTTAAAGCATCATCATGGAGTCTCCATTCTGCTATATTTGCCATTTGAGCATAGGTAATATCTGATGTTGAATCTGCCATTTTCTGAACTCCTATATTTGTACCAAGTGCCATTATTGCGGCCATCAATATAGGTATTTCCTCATTCTTAGGAGGCTTATCTGTAGATGCATGGGTTAAATGTTGTTCAAAATGAGTCCATTCTGAAACTTCTAAAAGTAATTCAGGAAGACTTATTTTAGGAATCATTCCATAAATCATAGAATTAAATTTTTCAGATTCTTCTGAGACATTTTTTTCTAATTTCTTTAATGAGATTTTGCCGCCCTCAATACTTACATCTTCAAGATTTTTTGAGTTTTTTGATACATATTGTAACTTGTCTAATAAAGTTTCTTGTCGCTCTTTTAAATAATCATCTATTGATAAACTTACACAAATACCTGATTCATTCTTTAAGCAGGAACTCTTCCAGTCTTCATCGCTAATAAGATATTCATTTATATTTTTATGACGTTTACTATCACTAATCCATATGTCACCTGCATGAATTGCATTGTTTAATTCTGTAAGTACTGCCATTTCATAATAGCGTTTATTTATTGTGCCATCTTCATTACATACATGGTTTTTCCAACGTTTTGAGATAAAATCTATAGGAGCATCGTCAGGAATCTTCCGTTTGTTGTTATCATTCATATCTTTTATGACATTAACAGCATTTATTAAGGATGTAGAATTATTTGATGGATGAAATTCTAAATTTTTAAAAAGAATTGGGGAATATTTTCTTAAATTCCCAAAACTACTATCTAGCAAATCAAGATACTCGTTATTTAAGGGGCGTATAATTTTTTCAGCACTATATGCAGATTCTTTAAATATTGCCCACTCCCCTAAATTTTCTAACTCTTTTGAAATATCTTTTTTTTCTGAAAGTGCAGTATCTATAGCTTTTACAAGTTTAACATGAAGATGCATTATTTCATTTGCAGATTTTGAGCTTTTTACATTCAGTTCATCTCTAAGTTTTAATCCTTTAGAATGTAGTGAAATCATAAGTTTTAAGTGTACTTGAATAGCTTGATCAATTAATTCTCCATTGAGATCAGTTAGAAAAACTACCAGTATTGAATATCTCTTAATTTCTTCAAAACGACGTAATGCGTAGGCATCATATTTATACCCAAGTCTTGATAAATAGCGTAATTTGTTCGGATGTATTGATTTTATATCAATATTTATTTCAAGACTTTTTATATAGTTTACTCTTTCTATTATTTCTTTAAATGTTTTGGACGAAGGATTTAATGGAGCACTTTTTATCCATGATAAATATGTTGTTACCGTATCGTCCATTGGCGTTAATATAGTATCTAGAAGATTTTTTTGATCTGATGACATATTATCCGTTAAACATTTAAATGTAATGTTATCAGCATTTTCACGAGCAAACCAGACAATACTTTCTATAGTTATCATAGCAGGAAATATTATTCTAGCCTTCTTTAATATTTCTAAAGCCTTTTTTATGAGAAAAGTTGAATTATCATTTTCCATAGCATAATTTAAGATCTCCTCAAATAAAAATTTATCTTCATCCTTTGAGAAATTTCTATATCCATATTCAATGCATATTTCTTCTAGGTGTTCTCTTTTTGTGGAATCCCTTTCAGCATACAAATTAAATACCTCGGGCTCTAAATCTAATTGATCTGCAATATATTTAACAACTGAATAAGAAATATTTTTTATGTTGGATATAGAACAACCCGGATATCTAAGTAAGGCCAACTGCAGAGCAAATCCTAATTTATTAAAATCTTTTCTGTGTTTGTTTATTATTTCAATATCATCAATTGATAACATATAAAACACACTCATTTGATGTTCATCTTTTTCAAATGGAATACTTATAAATTCTTGTCTTTGCTGTTCAGTAAGCAACTCTCTTCTGTTTAAAATCATATAGAAATTACTCCTTTGTTAAAATTGAACTAAGCTATAAAGCTCATCCTTAGCCACCTGATCTATTCCTATGTATCTTAATGTGATCTTCTGGCTGCTGTGATTGAATGTGTCCATTATTAAACCTATATTATATCTACTTGCTTTGTAGGTCCAATAAACCCCAGGTCTTTCTTAAAGAATGGGTGCCAAAATTTTCTATACCCATGCTTACAGCTGCCTCTTTTAATATTCTATAGGCTTGTGTGACAGTTATATGCTCATTTAAACCTTTTCTACTTCTAAAGATATAATTATCATATCCAAGCTTATTTCGCTTTATATAAGAATTTAAAGCTTTTCTAATGCTGTCATTTAGCTTTATCTTCTTTTCTTTATTTGTCTTTTGCTCCAGCAGCACAAAATAATCTTTAAAATTAAACTTATCCGTTAGAATATCACTTACCCTCACTTTAACCACATCACTTATTCTAAGTCCAGTGTTCAATTGGAACTTAGCCATGATCCAGTCCCTTTCATTTTTTCCTTTTAGGTAAGTAAGCAAAGCTTCTATCTTCTTTTTATCTTTTATGGGTTCTACTATCATAAATTCACTCCTAAAAAGTGTCCCCAAGGGCCACAAAATAAATGTAATACATTTATAGTATATCAAATAAAACAATACATTCAAATATATAATAAGAAAAAGGCTTTAGTTAAACTCACTATAAGCCTTTATATATCAATGCTTTATGATGTTTTATCCAATGTAATCTTTTATCAAAAATCGTACATTAGTTTACGACGTAATTTAAGAAGATTGAGTATTAAGCCAATGGTATATTATGCTTATTAGGTTCACTGTTATGATTTAAAATTTTTATTCTATTCTTTCGCTATATACTTTCGTCACCCTATCGCAGTGTAACAGACCGTCCGCGCTATCACGGTCAAACGCCGCGTTTATTGCAGCGATATGTGCGTCATATCCTGGGTCGGCGGACAGTGGATAGTCGTCCTGCGATGCGATGTAAGCGAGCCAGTTATCCCGCGTATAATCCATTGGGTTGGGAAATTCCCAAGTCATCGGCTTTGTGAAAAACGCATCGACAGCCTGTTTGCTAATGTTTATCATCTCCCCGTGTGGGTGTAAGTTGTAAATGGCAATAACCAATCCGCCGGGCCTGACGACGCGCCGGCATTCTGCGCGGAACGCATCCGGATTGAACCAGTGCAGTGCATGGGCGACGGTGAGAATATCGACGCTGTGATCGGCGAGTGTTGTGGCTTCGGCTGTGCCATCCATAATCTTTGCGTTTGCAAAAGGCGCAAGCGTAATGGCAAGCTGCCCGCGCATATCCTTGTTTGGTTCAACTGCAAACACAGAGTAGCCGCGCTCCGCCAGTTTCACCGTGAACTTTCCCGTCCCTGCGCCGATGTCTGCGAATACCGCGCCTGATGGCGCAAGCCCGAAGATTGTTTCTATAGCCACCTTGGGATAGCCCGGGCGTCCTTTGGCATAGGCTTCCGCCTTGCCGGTAAAATTTTCTGTGTTCATTTTATTTCCTCCTCCTAATATAAATTTTCTACTTTGCAATTTCTTACTATTGTGACGCAAAATATTTATTTAATTATACTATTATTACCGTGACTTAACGAGCAAATTATTTACATTTATGGGGTTGTAATTTACTTAACGTACGAAATATCATTTTTGCGTATGCTACCCCGTATAGCTCTTTTCAGCATCTAGTTCAAATAGTTTATCAATAACATTACATATGTTTTCATCAAATGACTTATAAATAGAATCATAAAAATTTTCATACGTAGATACCTTAATGTTATTTACTATACGAACCAATGTACCAAATGCAGGTAACTCGAAGTTATGTCTTACTAATTCCTCCACAGCAATATTTATAAGATCGCATATATCATCTTTGACTTTTGATGCTTCGTTTACCACTGTAGTAACTATTTGTTTTCCTTTTTCATTGTATGGGGTAATATTAAGATATTTTCTAATATTATTCATGTGCCTTTGTCTACTATTTGTATTGTCATATTTTAAAAGCTCTTCTTCATTTACTTCTATTTTTGAAACTAGAGACAAATGATTGATAAGTATAGCCGGAATTTCTAATATTAACGGGAAATATCCGATTCTTCCAAAGACTTTTAACATAATCAAAACCCAGAGTTTAGAATTATTATTTTGTGTTATATTTTCAGCAAAATGAATTTCTTCATCAGTAGGCGAAAATATTTTATTTAAATCTTTTTGGTTAATATTACTTTTCAATCGTGGATAGGCTGTTTCAGATATATCTGGCATGGAAATTGCCCCCTCAATAACATATAGTTGGGATTCTATTTATTTTGAACATACTGGTTTATATATCTGTACAGAGTGGCCCTGCTAATACTCAATAATCTTGCAAATTCAGTAGCACTTATATCACTTGATTTCCATTTAATATAATATTTCTCAAAGTTCTTTGGTAAAGCCCTTTTAGGTCTACCAATAGAATTGCCACTTCTTGTACCGTATATTTTTGCTTTTTCAATACCTTCTTTAACTCTTTCTACGATTAATTCTCTTTCCATTTCTGCCACAGCTCCAAGTATAGTTAACATAAATTTGTATACGTTACCCTCCGTAGAAAATCCTTCCTTTATAAAATGTACAATTGTTCCTTTATCTTTAAAGTACTCTGTTAGCTGTCTTAGATCATCTACGTTTCTTCCAAGTCGGCTAATACTCTCAATATAGATTTTGTCTCCCTTTTTCACATCTAACATAAGCTTATTTAATTTAGGTCTGTTTACATTTTTGCCGGTTGCTTTATCAATATATTTTTTATCTATTTTATACTCTAGTAAACTTAGCTCCTGTCTTCTGACATCTTGCCTTATAGTTGATACCCTTTCATAAGAATAATTCATATTTTTTTACACCTGCTTTTTCTTGTTCTATGATATGTATTATAAAGTGTTTCAAAAAACATATCAAATAAATGATACACTTTTAATTTTTATAAGTGTTGGAAATAGGCGACGAGTGTAATATTTTTTATGAATTATTTATGTTGCAATTAACTATAGTTATTTGAGATATGGAGAAATAAGAAAACATGCTGTATAAACTCACTGTAAAGGTTATAGTGCCTGATTTATAATACATTGAAAGTAATAAGTTAACACGTTATGTTACATTCAAAATCAAATTTTTAAGGAATAGGCAATAGCACCAATCTGAAAGTAACTCAATTACTATTGTGTTACATTCACATTGAGGCTACGTTTAAAATGTCGTTGACATTAGATGTAATGTCGTATATACTGTTTATATAGTGTATATACGGCATGTACAAAGGAGTTAATTATGAATATTATAATATCTAATTCATCTCAGGATCCAATTTATGAGCAAATAGTAATTCAAATTAAAACATCTATTATGAAGGATGAGGTTTCACAGGGAGATGCCTTACCTTCTATACGTGGTTTAGCAAAAGAACTTCGGATAAGTGTTATAACAACCAAGAGAGCTTATGAAGAACTTGAAAGAGACGGTTTTATAGAAACTGTTCCTGGAAAAGGTTCCTATGTTTCCGGTCAAAACAAAGACTTAATAAGAGAAAAAAGATTAACTGCTATTGAAGATAAACTAACCGAAGTAACAACAGAGAGCAAACTTTTAAATCTAAGTTTAGAAGAATTGCAAAGTATGCTAGCACTACTTTATACAGAAACAAATTAATATTAAATAAAACAAAAACAGTTAACTATTTATAATTATTATATTTTAACTAATTAATTAAGGGGGCATAAATATGGATAACATTCTAGAAATAAAGGATTTGACAAAGTCGTATAAAAATTTCACTTTAGATAATTTAGCCTTTAATATTCCAAGAGGTTCTGTGATGGGGTTTATAGGTCCAAATGGTTCAGGTAAGAGTACGACCATAAAACTTATAATGAACCTTATTAAAAGGGATAGTGGAGATATAAATGTTTTTGGACTGGACAATTTAAAGCATAATAAAGAAATCAAACAAAAAATTGGCTTTGTTTATGATGAAAACTATTTCTATGAAGAGTTAAACATCATGGAAATGAGAAATATTCTTCGACCTTTTTATAAAAACTGGGATGATAACGTCTTTGAACAATATATAAAAGATTTTGAACTACCTAAGAAAAATAAAATTAAATCCTTTTCAAAAGGAATGAAAATTAAACTTTCTCTAGCATTAGCTCTTTGTCATAATGCAGAGCTGATTATAATGGATGAACCCACATCTGGATTAGACCCAGTATTCAGAAGTGAACTTTTAGACATTTTATACAATATAATTCAAGATGATAATGTAAGTATATTGTTTTCAACTCATATAACCACGGACCTTGAAAAAATAGCTGATTATATTACATTTATCAATAAAGGCAAGTTAGTTTTTACGAAAACTAAAGATGAAATTGTTGAGAATTACGGTTTAGTTAAGGGAAGTAAAGAACTTTTAGACAATGATACTAGACAAGAATTTATAAGTATAAAAGAATCCAATTTTGGATTTGAGGCTCTAACAAAGGATATTATTAAAGCAAGAAATATTTTTAAAGATAACTGTATTATTGAAAAAGCTTCTCTTGAAGATATTATGGTTTATACAGTAAGGGGGAATGTTTAATGTTAAATTTAATAATAAAAGATATTATTATTCAAAAAAAGACCTTTTTGTATGCTTTTATTCTTGCTGTAGTTGCATCCACTAATTTCATGAATCCGGGTCCTAATGGTTTTATTTTATATGTGTTCTCACCTATATTCATTAACTATATGTTTATAAATCTTGCATTAAGTTATGATGATAAAAATAAAAGTGAAATTGCTTTGAATAGTTTGCCAATTAAAAGAAATGACCTTGTTATAGCAAAATATATATCTATTTTTGTATTTGCTGCTATAGGCATTATTTATTCTATAGTAATTGGCTTTATAGGAAAGATTGTGGGTCTTTCCATGTTTACTACAACAATTACTTTAAATAATGTTGTTACAATTCTAACATGTGCGTGCATATATAATTCCATCCTTTTCCCCATATATTTCAAACTAGGTATTATGAAAACGCAAATAATCACTGTTGTATTATTTTTCTTAATAATGATAGCATTTAGTAATCAAAATAAAATTGTAGATCAGAAATTTATTCAATTTGTAAATAGCTCTACTTTGACATTAAATTCTTTAGCTC
Source organism: Clostridiaceae bacterium (assembly GCA_036507955.1). Taxonomy (GTDB): domain Bacteria; phylum Bacillota; class Clostridia; order Clostridiales; family Clostridiaceae; genus DATCIH01. The sequence goes on from DATCIH010000164.1 coordinate 10,709, forward strand.
TAATAGCAAGTTTGATTTTCTTTGTAATTTCGCTAATAATCTCCGTATACATTTATAATAATAAGCAGTTTTAAACCCTTATCATTTAATAATGTTTTTTTTAGTAAACAAATTATTTATGAAGCTTGAAGTATGGTAAATAGCCTCAATGTGAAAGTAACTCAATTGGTATTGTGTACTTTCAGAATATCAATATAATATAATTTATATAAAATTTGATTAACAAGAAGATGTGGATTATGGCAACATACGTGATGTGTATCCAATAAAGCGCTATAGCAGAAAAAGTTTCATAGAACGAAAACCTGAGATCAATTTAATAAGGAATGTTGATTCTGATGAAGAGGGAATAACTGGAGACTATGACTGGAATGCTATATAACATTCATACCATTGAAAATCATATCTTAATTTTTGGTATACAACTGAAAGTATTGAGATATGATTTTTACTATTTTTTAGGAGGTTATTTTTGCATTAGTCGTTGCCGTACCCCTAAGTGGTCTTAAAAATTCGTCCGAATTCTCCCATTGCACGACCAAGCATAGTTGGCTTCCCACCTCTTTGTAACATTTTTATAAGACTCGTAGGATTTATGGTTCCAAGTTTAAGTGAACCAGCCACTCGAATCATATCATCCCAGAACTTAATTATAAGGTCTTCATGTAATTTGTTTTTAGATAGGCTATTCAAGACACCATAGTCTGCATTTGGATCAAATCTCCAAAGCCTTGTTCCTCCTATATCAGCAAGACGTGGGCTAAATCGATAACCTAATAATGCAAATAAGCCAAATATAATATCACTGTATCCTGCGGTGTCTGTCATTATTTCACGGGGTTTAGCCGTTGTCTCTTGACCTAAAACTAATTCAAGTAAATATAAGGAATCACGGATAGTCCCTGTAATAACAATTTTATTCAACCCAGCAAATTGATCACTGATAAGATCATAACTTGTTATTCCACGCCCAATGCCGAAATATCGTGGGTTGGGACCTGCATAAATAGTTTTTGGTGGTACAACAAATCTAATTCCATCTGCAGATGCAACATCACCCCCACCCCACGATTTAGCTAAAGTCATCTTGGAGAGATGTTCGACAAGGACAGCATTTGCCTGTGTAATTGTCTCTGTACGAAAATAGTTTTGTTCCACCCATGTTAATCTGTCATATTCCAGTGCAGGTATGTCTGCCTGAACTACGGGTCCAAGTCCGATATTACATGCCTTGGCTATGAAAATAGCACATATGCTAACAGACAAATCTTTGATTCTAGAATTACCTTGGCTTATATGGGTAAACTGGTCTGTAAATCTAGTTAATGCAGTTATCTCCATTAATAATCCTGGTAAATCTGTATTTGGAATCAGAGACTCAACCTGCTTCCTCAATAATACTAAAGACTTTGGCTCTTCAAGTCGGTTAATGTGAGAGAGAACAATCTTTTCCTTACCCTTAACCATCTCAACTCGAACTTCTGGATTATCATCCCAATTTTTGATTGTATTCTTGAATGCAATATCTAAGTTTTTCTTTAATGGATTCAATGATTCTTCCGCATTCGCCGACCAACCTAATGTGCTTAATACCTTACTTCTAACACTTTCCCAAGCTGGTCCCTGTAAAAGTTTGCTTCTTGGATCATTGTATCTATCACTTTTTTCTAGATAGATATCATAATTTTTAATACCTTCAAGCATTTTTTCTATTGCCCAGAAAGTATAAGGGCAAGAGCTGATCATATCGCCTTTAAAAACAACTCTTTTCCAGCTTGCTGAAATTCCCTCAGTAGGTGCACAAGCAAATTTGTTTTTTCCGG
>DATCIH010000165.1:0-51583 GCA_036507955.1 Clostridiaceae bacterium
TAACCCGTTGATTTGGGCTAGTTTAAGCTACTTTTATTTTGAAGGTTTTCTCAAAAATAATCAAATATTTAATAGAAGTATTTTTTCGATTAGTATAATAAAATATTACAGATTTTATAATGAACACATCTGAACTGTAACGAATTGATTGCTTTTTTATTTGCATTTATTGATTAACCTAGAGTCTATGTGTTATGCTTATCTAATAATAAAATTTCATTTGTGTTTTATATTTAAGGTAATAAAGGAGCTGAAATAATGAAGGTAGAGTTACATGATAGAGTATGGTTTTTATTGCTAATGCTTATAATATTCCCACCAGTTGGAATATTTTTATTGTGGTCTAGCAATAAAGTTAGCAAAAAGGTAAAAGTGATTTTAAGTATTATTTCTGCTGCATGGTTTTTGTTTGTTTTAGGTAATGCCTAGTGAATTAATATATAAAAGACAATAACCTTCACAAATCGAACTAATGAATAATAATATAAGATAGAAACAAAAATTAGGAGATATATATCTTGTATTACAATGTGGATACTTACTATTCTCAACTTTTTAGGTTAAACTCGTTAAATGATAAACTAGTGCAGGCTATGAAAGCTGAAAGACATGATAGGGTAAAATATCAGAGAATGATAGAATCGACCACTGATCCTGCGGTAATTAAACAAATTAAATTTGCCTATGATGATGAAATCAAGCATTATGGAATGTTTCAACAAATGTATTATCAACTTACAGGTGAAAAATTAGATATTCCTTTACCTACAAAAACCGAAAAATATAATACGCTTATGGAAGCAGTACAAAGTAGTATTGAAGGAGAAAATGAAGCTGTAGACCTTTATAGAGAGATTTTTTCACTCATGACAAGTAAGCAAATGCGAGACAAGGTTTTCGAAATTATTACTGATGAACAGGAACATTTTGGAAGATTTATTTATTTATACTCAATGTTAAAATAATAAAACTTTACTAAATACGTTAAATAAAAAGTAGACATGTCAACACTTTTGATAAGAGGTGAGGACATGTCTATTAAAATTACTTGAGATTAATAATTTAAATTATATATAGCTTGCTAATAAAAAGTAACCTAAAAGTTATTAAAGGTATATAATTTAGATTAACCAAAATTATATAGATTGTTTTTAATATAATTAGAGGAGAAAAATAAGATGTCAAGTTATGCAAAGTTATTACATAAGGCTACTATAAAACTTGAAAATGGGGAAGAAGCAAGAATTGAAAAACTTTTAATAAAAGCCACAGATACAGAAGAATTAAGATTTTCTTGGTGGACACAGGAAGGTAAAAAATTTCAAAGAACACCCTTAGACTTAGAAGAAAATGATTGGTTAAGACTATTTGAAGTAGGGGTAAAGGATGATATATTATCTAAAGAATTCATAAAAAGTTTAATTGCTATTTTGGAGAATGGGCTTAAATAAGAGATAAATAAAATAATGAAGTATAGTGTGGAAAGCAAAAAACGCCTATTTAAAATATAGGCGCCCGAAAGAGATATCTAAAATCATAGGGGGAATTTAGCTATTTTTAATTCTAACCATAAATTCATAATCTATTCACGTGAACTTTCAAAAGGTATATTAATATTCTAAAGCACAGGAAAGTTATTATTTAATAACTTTCCTAACGTCATTTACACTGGATTAATAAATTAAGAAAGCTGAGTGATAATTATGAAAACAACAAAAATCATATTTATATTTTGGATAAGCCTTATGTTTCTTGTTACTTTTACCTGTTCCCTAGTGTATATTGTTTCCCAACAATCCATAAGGCTTGGCGCAAATCAGCTGCCTGCACAGCTTGCAGTTGAAACATCAACTAAACTTCAAGATATTGAAAGCGTAAAGGATGCTATCCCAAGCGAGAAGGTCGATATCACAAAAAGTTTGAATACTTTTGTTATGGTGTATGACATAAATAAAAAACTTATTGCTTCATCAGCAATAAGCAGCGGCAGCTCAATAATGTATCCAACAGGGATTTTAGATAATGTTACCCAAAAAAATGAAGCTAGGGTTACATGGCAGCCAGAAAGAGGGCTACGTTATGCAACTGTTGCAATAAAGTATGACGGGGGATATATTGTAGCTGCCCGTTCTTTAAGTGAAACAGAAAAACTTATAGATACAATAGGAAAATTGGTTATTGCGGCATGGCTGGCTTGTGCGGTATTTTTAGGAATTGGGGTTATGATTATTTATAGATTTTTCGTAAAGGGATATAAGGTTAGAAACCTTTAATTGAAATACCTCTAATTCTTCAACTATAAAATTAAATAATATTCAAAAATGCCGTAATATTCAGAAATGAATTTTATGGCATTTTTAATTTGTAATAAAAAATAATAAAATAAGACTTGACTTAATTTAGCTAGTGTACTAGTATGATAGTACACTAGCTAAACATTACAAATGGAGGTACAGATATGTGGGTAAGTTTAATGAACAAATGCCTGTCTATTTACAAATAATGCAAATAATCAAAGCAGATATTGTTACAGGTGATCTAAAACTCGGCGAGAAGCTGCCCTCGGTCAGAGAAATGTCAGAAAAACTAATGGTGAATCCAAATACAATGCAAAGAGTTTTTATGGAACTTGAGAGAGAGAATATTGTATATTCCCAGAGGGGAAAAGGAACGTTTGTATCTGATAAATTAGAACTTATAGAAAATCTTAGAATAACTCAGGCTGAGAAATATTCCATTAGGTACTTGGAAGAAATGAAGGAGTTAGGTATAAAAAAGAGGGAGATATTAAACTTATTAACTCAGATGATGGAGGGGGATTAAAGATGGTAATTTTAGAAGTAGAAGGATTAAGTAAAAAATATTTGAGTAAACAAGCATTAAAAGATATAAACATAACTATAGAAAAAGGGAAAATTGTAGGCCTGTTTGGTCCTAATGGGAGCGGTAAAACAACTCTTATGAAAATAGTGGCGGGCCTTATTCAACCAACAGGAGGTAAACTAAGTATCTGTGAGCATAATTTAGGTTACATAACTAAAAGCCTTGTAGCTTATCTTCCAGATAGCGACTTTTTATATGATTGGATGAAAATTGAGGATGCCAAAAAAATATATGTAAAATTCTTTGACGACTTTAATACGCAAAAGTTTAATGAACTGTTGGAATTAATGCAGCTAAGCTGCAATATGAAAGTGAAAAGTCTCTCAAAGGGAATGAAGGAGAAACTTTCTATTACCCTTACTCTTTCAAGAGATGCGAAATTGATTGTACTAGATGAGCCACTTAGCGGAGTGGACCCTATAGCTCGTGAACAAATTCTACAGGCTATACTTAAAGGTTTTAGCTTCGAAAGCTCTATGCTAATCACAAGTCATTTGATTAACGAATTTGAGAATATCATTGATGAGGTTTATTATTTGAAAGAAGGACAGATAATTCTTTCTGGTAATGTTGAGATGATAAAAGATGAAAGACATAAAACACTTGATGAACTTTACAGGGAGGTTTTTGCACAATGAAAAAGTTATTGAGCTTTGAATTATTAAAGAAATGGAAAACTTATAAAATAGCTTTAATTAGCGTTATTATTTTGCAGGCGATCTTGATGCTTGTTTCAAGGTTAACTTTTGACAACAAGTTTGATATTGCTTTGGGTTTTATCATGTTTATATATGTTCTCACAATTATGTTAATGTTTTGTTTCCCTCTAATTGAAATTATGTACCGTTACAACAAAGATTTATCAGGGAAACAATCGGTACTTGAATTATCAATACCAATTATCTCCTGGAAGAAAGTTTTAGCTAAGTTAATTGTTTCCGTAGGTTGTATTGGGTTCTTTATATTACTGGCATTGGCTTCGTTAATATTATATTCAGCTGTATTTGGGTATTCTTCAGAAACAATTTCATCTGATTTTATTAGTTTGTTTAATCAGATAATTGCAGCACCAGACAAGTTCATTATTGGACTCATATATGGGGTTTTTACATTAGCTTCCTTTATTTTAACCATATATTTTTGTATTACTTTATCAAAAGTAATATCGCATAAAAACAAAATTGCGGTGCCTATAAGTATTGGAATTTTTATTGCTTATAACGTGGCCCTTTGGTTCATTGCTCAACAAATCAATAAAATACCAGCAGTTTCCTTTAATTTATGGGGTAGCAATTATTCCATATTAGCCTCAGTATTTGATATTGTAATGTTTGCATTAGTATTTGTTGGAACCTCCTGGTTAGTCGAAAATAAAATTGAAAGCTGATGCATTACTATATAATTATTTTATAAATTAAAGAAAAGCTAGAGAAAACCTCTAGCTATCTTTGATTTAAAACTTTTTTTCTACTTAGATATTCTTCCTCATTAATTTCACCCTTTGCAAATCTTTCATCAAGGGTTTGTAAAGCTCCTCCCCTATGAAAATTGTGAAGACCGTGGTGCTTACTCAAAAAGAATATTATACCTACAAGTATTAAAACTTTAAAGAATCCGGATATAAGCATCCAGGGTAAAAAGGCTGCTCCTGAATATATTAAAGTAATTCTAAAAACTCTATAAACTTTATACTACATTAATCTATAATTCCTTTATGAAATTCTCCCATTCCTCTAGTATACCTAAAGCTTCAAATTTTCTTGTGAAATGTAGTTTTAGTTCCCTTTGAAGATCTGAGTAGTTCTCCATTTTGTTTTTTCTTTCAGAGTAATCTCTTAAAAGCTCAGCTTCCTCCCTAGATATGTAGTAATTAAAGTGTTGATTAGTTTTTTCAAGGCTTTCAAGAGTAATAGGCCTAGTTCTATTTTCTTCAATAACCACAATAGTAGAGGCTAGATAATCACCTACTCGATTACATTCCTTTGAGAAAAAGATTAGTACAATACCTATTCCGTACATGTCAATAAATAATCTAGATAGATTTCTTATAGCTGAGTGTTTTAAGGTTAAGGATTGACCATTTTTCCTTATTGTTCTAAGTTTAAAAATTTTTTTCCCTATGGTCTGTCCATTCATACTTAACTCCATGACAATAAAATAACCATAGATAATTAAAAATAGAATTAGAAGCGAAATTCCTATAACCCAACCATAATATATACTCATGAAAGCTTCTGCATATTTAGTCATTAATAAAATGGCAATAACAAGTGGCATAATTAGTAAGCCTTGAATTAGCATATCCACAAAGGCTGAAGCTACCCTTGAGGCCACCTCAGCTAGGACGTATTCAACTTCAATATTTTCTGGGGTTATAATTGTAATTTTTTTCATCTGAATTCCTCCTCTAATAATAAAATTTACTTTATATACAAATTTCTACATTAATCTGATAAAATAGATACGAGGTGAAAATATTGAGAGAAGAACTATTTATTGAAGTAAATTCGAATATATGGCGGGAATTAGAAAGCCAATATAACAAAATTAATAAAAAAGATATAAAATCCTTTTCCTCCTTGGAGGTAAAACAGTTTTTACATAATTTCAGACTATGTAGTCATCATTTAGCCTATGCTAGAACCCATTATCCTAAAAGTAAAGTAGTAGCCTACTTGAATTCACTGGTAGGTAAGTGTCATAGTCATGTTTATGCAGTAAAAAAGATTTCTCCTGAGTACCTTCTACACTATATAGCTTATGGATTCCCTAGGTTATTAAAGGAGTATAGATGGTATATACTGAGTTCCTTTGGATTTTTTGCAATTGGAGCTCTACTTAGCTTATTGCTCGTTTTAATAGACCCAAATAATGCAGGTATATTCTTACCTCAAGATATGATAAAGGGGATAAAAAGTGGCAATCTAGGAGGAGGACAATGGAACTACCCTCTAATGTCTAGTGAAATTATGACTAACAATATTACAGTATGCCTTAAGGCCTTTGCCTTAGGTATTACTCTTGGGATTGGTACAATATATGTATTATATTCCAATGGGGCAATGCTTGGCTCACTTACTGCACTTGTTTATTTTTATGGTAACCCCACTAAATTTTGGTCGCTGATTCTGCCCCATGGCTTAATTGAACTTTCTGCAATTTTTATAGCTGGCGCAGCAGGCCTCATTATAGCTAAATATATCCTTCTGCCTGGAGAATACACCCGGAAATCCTCATTAATAGCAGGTTCGAAGAAGGCAGTTTCACTGATTATTGGTGTTGCTTTTATGCTAATAATAGCTGGAATTATAGAAGGCTTTTTTACTCCATTAAATATTTATTCAAGCACAAAGCTTATATTTGCAGCTATATCAGGAGTTATATTAATTATTTACTTCTCAATTCCTTATATATTGAAAAGACCTTGATATAAGATCTTTATTTATAAGTAGGTTTGATTCTTAAGCTGAATATATTTGTTTATTACATTTAGCTCAAGCTTCTCTGTAGCACACTCTATACAAAGTATACCTTTCCGGTTCAAAAGGTTTATTATTTTTTGCCTATCTTCTAATAGCTCAAGAGCCACACCTTTGTCAAATAAATCCTCCACCTTTGCTATATTACTCTTACTTATATCTTCTAGACTTTCATTTTTGATTAATAGTATTACCACCATATTGTTTTTCGAGAGAACAGGCAATACTTTTAACATGTTTTCCGTCTCTTCAATAGTGTCAAAGTCTGTAAAAAGGAATATGATACTTCGGTGTCGCTCTTTCATTTTATAATGGTAAAAACTATCATCATAATTTGAGGTTTCATTACTATAATCAATATGGTATAGTGCTTCTAGTATTTTCCCTCTATGAGCTGGTCCTTTCCCAGGCATTATCATATCTGTAACCTCAGTGTTGAATATTAGAAGTGCAGACTTATCCCCATTTTGATTTACAACATCTGATAAAACTAAAGCTGTATTAACCACTAAATCTAACTTTCGATATCCTCTAACCGTATAACTCATGGGTCGTCCCGTATCAATAAACATATATACATGTTGATTTTTTTCTGGTTCATATTGGTTTACTATTAGTTTATTTTCACGAGAGGTGGCTTTCCAATTAATTTTTTTATATTCATCTCCCACCACATATGATCTAAGACTTTCAAAAGCAGTTCCTTTGCCGAGAATTCTCAAATTTCGCTGTCCTTGCTTAAACATTCTATTGTTACAGATACCCAATCGATATTTTCCTAGATTTTTTAAATTAGGATAAACTTTATATTCTCTATCAAGCTTTACAACGTATACCTTCATGCATAGTTTCAAGCGTCCAACATATTTGTAATGAAGATTTTTAAAGGTAAAGGCACCTCTTTTAGTTGGAATAACAAAATACTGAAAAACCTTTTTTTCATGAGGAGATATAGTGCCCTTCATAAGCTTATTTTCAGTTTGAAAGTGATACTCCGGAACTTCATCCTTAAGTTCTAAATAAAGTTTGTAATTACTTTTATTATAGATCTGAAAACATATTGCTTCTTTTTCATATATGGATAAATTATCATTTCCAGTTCGCACAAGGGTTAGCTCATTTTCGCTTATGGAAATGAAAAAGTCTACTAATAATAAAGTAGCACATATTAAATTATAAATAATAAATATAGCAAAAGATGTGTTAAATATTGCAGCCAGAATTAGAAATGGAAGCCCAAGTGATAAAAGATATATAAAACGTCTAGTAATGCTCAAATATCTCTCTCCTCTCTACCTAGGTACCTTAACTTTAGAAAGTATATCCAAAATAACCTGCTCGGTTTTAATACCTTCAAGTTCAAGTTCTGGCTTTAAAATTATTCTATGTCTCAAGGTAGGTATGGCCATTTTTTTAATATCCTCAGGTATAACATAACCTCTTCCAGAATAAGCTGCATAGGCTTTAGAACACGAAAGAAGTGCAATTGAACCTCTTGGGGAACTCCCAATATCAATAGTAGGGTTGTTTCTAGTTTCTGAAATAATACTCACAATATATCCAAGTAAAGCATCATCTATTTTCACAGCTTGGGCTTCTTCCCGTGCATACACAATATCCTTGGCAGTACATACAGCTTTTAAATTGCACTTATCTAGATCTATATGTGAGAAGCCTTCATTATGACGTTTTAATACTTCTTTTTCAGCGATAGAGGAGGGATAATCAATATTTATTTTCATTAGAAATCTGTCTACAAGAGCTTCTGGCAAGGGATAAGTACCTTCATACTCTAATGGGTTTTGGGTTGCAAACACCATATAAGGAGTAGGTAGTGAGAACATCTCACCATCAATGGAGACAGTATTTTCCCCCATGGCTTCAAGCAACCCGGCCTGTGTTTTAGGTGGTGTACGATTTATTTCATCGGCTAAAAGAAAATTAGTGAAAATAGGACCTTTTTTTAATTCGAATTCTCTTGTTTGCATATTAAAGATTTTGGTACCAGTTACGTCAGCGGGCATTAAATCTGGAGTGAATTGAATTCTTTTAAAATCTATTGAAAGTGTCTTTGCTAAAGCTTTTACCATTAAGGTCTTTGCTAGGCCAGGAACACCTTCTAATAATACATGCCCACCACTAATTAGACTTATTAGGGATTGTTCTATTAGTTCGTCTTGCTCCACAATAACCTTTCGAAGTTCAATATGTATTCTCTCCATGATTTTACTTAATGAGTTTTTTTCAAGGGTTTCCAATTTGTTGCTCTCCTTTTCATTAAAATATTCTTTAATTGTTCAATGCAATTTATTATCTCAATATATTCTTTTTTTCTTATGTTCTTGTTTCCTTTTTCCATAAATGCATATACTCTTTTGGCCTTAAGTATAGATGGAAGATTCTCTCTTTCCCAATACTCTATCCAATTGCCACTTGAATACCTTATTTCTTTTAATAAGCTTTTATAATAGCTTTCAAACATAATATCCCAGCAATTTGCTATATTATATAAGGAAGAGGAAGAATATAGATATTCATTTTCATCTCGTTCAACTTCATCATATAAAGGTAGGGCTTTACCGAATCTTTTTCCTCTATAATAAAAGAAGGCTAATATAATTAGTACTAACTGATAAATTATAATTTTACCTTGGAAAGGTATAAAATCCCATAAACTTTTTACTTTTGCCTGAGAGTATATATAACCTTCTGAAAAAACAATATGTTTATAGGGATGACTATCAATTTCACTAAAAATTTCATAAGCCTTATCTGTATTAGACAAAAGGGTTTTATTTGCGATTGACACAGTCTCAGCTTGGATGATAAGACCTTTTTTTAGAGCATATATCTTTAAGTTGCCTTTAATTTCTGGAGAAGAACTAAAATCTACGAGCGTTTGTTTATCATTTGTAAAGTAAATTAAAGTACCACCCTTGTTCACCCAGTCTAGTATATCTGGATTATGCAAATTGAAACTACCATAATCAGTAACCAATTGTATATCTTGAATATTGGTTTCCTCAATTGGTAATAAGGATCTTTCAACAGGAAGCTTCAAGGCTTTTAAAGTTTTATAAAAAGCACTTATTCCATTAGATGAATTGTTATCTATTGATGGATTATTACCTTGCATTGTTTTAGATATATAAAAAGTAAAAATCAAAAATAAGAGGACTAAGATTATAAAAATAAATATGTCTTTTTTATTTCTTGTTTTCATGATAAACCACCTCATTCCAGATAAGGCTTAAGTTTTCTTCCCAGTGATTGTATAATTTCTTGTTCCATACCTTATGTCCGTACCAATTCTCATTAAAATCGTTTATCAAAGCTTTGAAGATCATTAATTTAGAAAAATTACTTTTCTTCAAATAATTATAGATTTCCTCATTAGTTTTAGTTTCATCTAAATAAAGTAGGTTCTCTTCATGCATTAAAAGTAGCAAGGCAATGAAACTGAAACGAATTGCTTGTCTATAATCATCTTGGTTAGCAAAAGCTTCTCCTCTAGATCGTAGGCTTTTTGGAGATGTTCTATTGTCTATTTTTTCACCAAGAATTTCTCTAAGTTTTGTTTTGTGAGAAAGAGTTTTATTAAACTTTATTACAATTAAAATTATAATTGAGATTATCATAAGAAGCCCTATTATAATAAATATTGTTGATAAGGTTCCTGAAACAGCCTTTGCCGTATCCATATTAGATATAATTTTTTTTATAATATTGAGTATCATTTTAGATAGATAGTCCTTTAGCTCTTGAATATAATCCTCTTTAAAAATTCTGATACTTTTATATTCAGGTCCCTGTAGGATTTTACCCAGGGCATTTTGAAATTCGTTTTTAGAGGTACTAATTAAACTTAAGTTTATCATTTAATTGCTCTCTTTCTATTTTCTTTAATTTTAGGGTTAAATCATAGCCTTCTTTTTTGAATCTTTGATTAAAGTAAAGCTGCGTTAGCATTATGGTACTTAGGGGAGAGATTAAACACCAGGAAATAATGCTAATTGGGAAATTCGCATAGGATATAAGCATAGGCAAGAATGTAGTAAAATTATGATCAAGATTGAAAAACTTTAGAGCCAAAAATAGTAAACTTATTAGTAGTCCCCATAAGGCAATAAAAGAGTAACGTATTAGATAAACTGTTATGCTGAATATAACAATGGATATATAAATTTTAAAGAAGTTATGTTTAATCAAGGTAAAACTACGTTTTATTGAAGCAATGATTCCTCTTTGTTCTATTGTTAATACTTGAAAGGAGAAAGAAAATAAAGCTATATAACCTATAACTACTAAAATTACTACCAATGAAGCTATTATACAAATAATAGAATAAATAATTATACCAGTAGAATTACCATATATAAATTTGGAATAAGTAATAAAAATCTTATATAGAAAGTATGCCATTGCGCAAAACAATCCTATAGCTGGGATAAACGTAATAAAAGCGATGACTAGTATACCAAGTACCCTCAATATATTTTTAAAAGAGGCACCTAAGGCCGAGGACGTAACAATTTTCATTTCAAGAAATTCCTGACTTGCGATCTTAATAATGCCAATACTTGAGGAAAACCCAAAGCCAAATAGAATAAAGGAGAATATGGAAAGTGTAACTAGCATAAAGATAGTATTTTTAAATAACATGAATCCAAGTAACATAAGAATACTCGCTAAAATTATAAAAAAAGTAGAAAGCGCAATTAAAATTGCACCATAACTAATTGTGAATAAAATTATTGTGGAGATGTATTTTTTTAAAGTATCAATAGATCTATCCATTATTTCAGATATATTCATTTCCCGCATATAAAGCTCCTTTTCCTAACTTGAAAATACTCGTTAAGAATACAAAAATTGTCTATATACAGGTTAATATGTATACTTGAACCTGTCAAGAAATATATGGTAAACTTATATATATAAGAAATAGTAAAATAATCTGAAGTGTTTTTTATTTTCAAATCGTTATATAAGTGTAAGGATTAAAAATGGGGGTGATGGTTATTCAAAAGGAACAGTTTGAAAGCTACATAAAACAATATCAGCGTTTAATCATTACCATTTGTTTTTCCTTTACAAGAAATTATTTTGATGCAGAAGATTTAGCCCAGCAGACCTTTTTAGCCGCATTCACTAGCCTTGGAAAATTTGATGGTGAGAACTTTAAAGCTTGGCTAACTACTATTGCTGCTAATAAATGCAAGGATTATCTTAAAAGTACTTCAAGATTAACGGAAAGCTTATCCAAAGAGGATTATGAATGTTTAGAGGATAAAGGTGACCTACCCGTGGATACCTTGGTTAAAAATAGTAGTGGAGAAAGAATTCATAAACTCTGTAGTCAGTTGAAAGATCCCTATAAAACTGTTTCAATAAACTATTTTTGTAAGGATATTAAACTATCGGATATGGCTAAGGATACAGGACAAAGTTTAAAAACTTTACAAACCCATCTTTACAGATCGAAAAAACTACTTAAAGCTTTATGGAAGGAGGAGACAATAGTTGATTACATTATTTGATGAAAAGGCTCATATAACTAAACTTTCATTAATAGCACTTAAAGAAGGAGCTTTGATGGATAATGATTTGATACTTATATCTGAACATATTTGCAGTTGCACAAGATGTTGCGAGGCATTAGCTAATAGTTTTAATGATAATGAACTTGCAGAAGCTCCTTTAGGCTTTGTAGGGGAAGTAAATAGCAAAATAAAAAGGAAACGAGAAAAGGATAGACAATTTATTTTTTATTCCTTTAGAGTTACAATTGCCGCTTGTATAGCCTTAATATTTGTTTTTTCAGGAACCTTTAAATTAACGACTAATGCGGAAATAGAAACAAATGTTATAAATCCACCGAATCTAAGTATAGTAAACAATATAAATACAGAACTTAATAATTTTTCTATAAAAATAATGAATATGGAGGTTTTCAATAATGATAAAGAAAAAAAATAAATTTTTAACCTTTGTTTTTTCACTTTTACCTGGAGCAGGGCACATGTATTTAGGACTTATGAAGATGGGCATATCCCTTATGTCAGCATTTTTCTTTATAATATTTCTTTCTTCTTGGTTAAGGATAGGTCCTCTACTCTATATACTTCCGATGCTATGGTTTTACTCCTTCTTTGATTGCTTAAATAAAAGCTACTCAACAGCTGAAGAATTTTTACTTCTTGAGGATACATACTTATTTTCTCTTGATAAAATGATAAAGCTGGATAAAGAAATGTTTCAAAAACGGAGATTATTTGTGGGAATACTTCTATTACTTCTTGGGGTTTATTTAGTTTGGAACAATCTTTTAGGCCTCATTTCCAGATATATTCCTTCAAGTGTGTATGAGAATTTAGATGCTTTAACTAGAAATGCTCCTCAGATAATTCTTGGAATTGCAATAATTGTTGTAGGTGCAAAGCTAATTCTTGGGAAGAAAAAGGAGCGTGACTCCAATGCTTAAAGGTCGTAGAGTGGGGACCTTTACTGCAGGGATAACCCTGATTATCTTTGGAATACTGTTTATTGGCCGAATAATTTTTCCTGCTCTTAATTTATCCATGATAATGTCCATCTGGCCAATAATTTTAGTGCTTTTAGGTATAGAAATTATTGTAGCCTATATAGTAAATAACGAAGAAAAAATTAGATACGATGCAGGCGCAATAATATTAATAATAACTTTATCTTTCTTTGCTATGGGTATGGCAGGTATGGAATTTGTAATAAATAATTTATCTCAGTTTCAAAACGTATTTTAAATTGGGAGATATAAAATTAAAAAAAGGATAAAAAATAATAAACCGATAGTAACATAAAGTCATATCGGTTTATTATTTATAATTTAAATTTTTGAACCATAGTATTTAACTTCTCAGATAATTTGGCCTGATTTAGAGAAGCTTTTGCTATTTCTTGAATTCCCAAAACAGACTCACTAACGCTTGAAAGTATTTCCTCAGAGCTAGCCACTGATTCCTGGGCTATAGCTGATACATTCTCAATTGCATTTTTAATTTCTGATATTGTTTCATTAACTATATTCATTGAAGAACCAATATCGGAAGACAGCTTATTAAATTCTGCAGCATCCTCACCATACTGAGTACCTGTAGTTACAAACAACGCATAATCAGGTTTAACTTTATTATCTATAAAGTTTAATACGTCCTGGGCATTGTCAGATAAATTATGGAATGCTTTTTGAATTTTATCTGTTACATTTTGTATTCTTTGAACGGTACTTGAAGACTCTTCAGCTAATTTTCTTACTTCATCAGCTACTACTGCAAAACCTCTTCCATGCTCTCCTGCTCTTGCTGCTTCTATGGCAGCATTAAGTGCTAGCAGGTTTGTCTGGCTTGCTATATTCCCAATTTCATCTGCCATAATCTTAATTTCGCTTACCACCTTGCCTTCTGCAATTGCATTTAAAATGCTTGCTTGCTTCTCCAAATATAATTTGTTTGCAGTATTTGAGTTGTTTTCAGCATTTAATCTAACATGCTTTGCTTTTTCTTCTATATCTTTTGCGATATTGTTACCTGTATTTGCTCTTGCAGTAACATCAGCAACGTTAGATGCAATACTTTCTGTTGTTGCATTTACTTCTTCTGTTGTAGCACTTAATTGTTCTGAACCAAGGGATACTTGCTTTATAGATTCATTCACAATTTCCATCTTGGAGGATATTTCCTCTGTAGTAGCAGATAGTTGTTGGCTGGTAGCACTAATATCCGTAGCACTATCAGAAATTTGACCAATTAAAGTTTTTAAGTTTGAGATAGCTTTATTTAAAGCTTTGGCTAAAATACCGATTTCATCCTTGGAATCTATATCTACAGTTTTCGTTAAATCATTTTCACCAAGGGCCTTAGCTACTGTTAAAACTTTCTTTATCTGAGTTGAAACTTTCATGGAAATAAGTACACCTAAGGCTATAGCAATAAATAAACCTAAAATAGTTAAGAGTTTGATTTCGCCTTTAGCTTTATTATAGGAAGCTTCGCTAGAATCGTAGTCTGCTTTGGCCATAGCGGTAGTTATTTTAAGTTCGTTATCTAGAATAGCAGTCATATTAGTTCTTTTATCAGAAAGAGTTGTAAGAATTTGATTCGCGCTATCATAATTTTCTTCTTGAACCATTTGAATTATTAAATCTCTTGAATTATTATATTCTTTCAATATAGTTTGTAAAGCACTAAATCTTTGTTTGTCAGATGGGCTTACAAGTGTGGCCTTATATTGCTTAATAAGTTCATCATCTTTAGTTTTTATAGATGTAATATCTGCATTAATTTTTTGTAAATCACTTTTATTAGCAGGGTTTAAAATCAACAGTTCATCCACGTTAACTTGTATTAAGTTTGCTTTTATATTAGTTATTACCTTGACACCTAATAGATTCACATTATAGATACTTTGAATATCTTTATTCATATTCGTCATGTTAAACATTCCAATAAACCCTACTATGAGTATAAATAGTGAAATTAGGATAAATGATGACACAAGCTTTTGTATAATTTTTAAGTTGTTAAAAAATTTCATTAGCAGTCCCTCCGAAAATAGTTTTTACTTTTGTGCAGCAATTATAATGATACTACATTAACTATTATATTTTGGCAAGATATTTATTTATAATTATTATAAACAGTAAAGGGTTTTGATTTGTTTTAGAAGTCAAAGGTTTCTTGAAAATATTGAGGTTTTATCTTCCTTTGTAAAATCCTCTAATAGGTTTATATGGATCTTTTTCAATATTATATCCATAGGTTCACTCTCGGTGGGGAGGCCTATATCTGTAGCTGCTGCTGACTTATTAACAGCAGCTTTACCGAGCTCCTGAGGAATAAGCGCTTTAGGGATCTTTCTAGGTGATTTTCCTAGATGCTTTTCAATGGAAACTTTTAGATTATTATAAAAATTCTTATCATAAGCTATAAAATCTTCACCACATAAAGTGGCAATTATATTACATAGTTCAATCTCATTCATGGTATTTTCATTTAGGATATTAGTTATAGTAGCCTCAAAGCTATCATTATTTAATTATACTAGTGCATATATTGAAGACTAACGAAATAAAAAATAGACGTTCTGCTCAAAACGTCTATTTTAGGGGATAGGTTATTTGCTTTCCTAAATTAACTTAGTGAAGCATCTTTATAATGATAACATAGGAATAAGGGGAAAGTAAAGCAAATATTATTAAATTTACAAAATATATGTATAAATATGCATATATGGTATCCCTATAACATTCAAACCAGGATGAAATATCTTTGAATTACTTCCTAAATTCTGAAGGAGTTTTATTTGTAACCTTTTTGAAGATTTTATTAAAATTAGTTGTGTTGTTAAAACCACATAAGGTTGCAATTTCTAAGATAGTTTTGTTGGTATTTTCTAAATATTCTATAGCTCTTGTAATTCTTTTTATACAAAGATACCTGGAAGGACTAATACCATTATACTTTTTAAATATTTTCGTAAAATATGATGCCTCCACAAAGGTGATTTTTTCTAAGGATTTAATAGATATATCTTGGGTAAAGTTCTCATTAATAAAGTTTATTACATTATTAACAATACCCAGCTCTTTTTTGATTTTATAAGAGGTGCTTTGTTTTTTATTTGTATAATTAAATTGTCTGATTAATATAGTTAAAATTGTCATAAGCTTAATTTTAACCATAAGATCATAATCAGGTAGTTTTTTAGAAAATTCATCCACGATTTCTAAAAAGAGTTCTTTTATTTTATTTGTTGCAGGATTATCTCTATCCAGCCTATTTTTAAAATTTTCATTTCTATCAAAAAATATTTTCAAATATCTATAATCAAAGGAGTCACTTTCTAAAAAACAAATGAAGCTTGGTTCAAAGTGGATTACTACATTAGTAAAAATGGAAGGAGGAAGTATCTTTAAAGAATGATGTTCAATATTGTTAAAAATAAATATGTCCCCCTCTTTAACATCATATTTATCTCCACAGATTGTATATTCACCACTTCCACATTTTGCATAAGATATCTCTAGCCAAGGATGCCAATGCTTTACTGGAATTTCAAAGCCTGGATCTAAATCATGAACATCTAAAGATAATAAAAGTTTTTCATTTATGCAGATAGCTTGTTTTGTCATTTTCATGTGTAACACCCTCTTATATAATCATTCTAATTAGTTCACATATATATCATTATAGTTGATGATATATAATAAAAAAAGTATAAAATTGTATTAATAACTAATAAATCATCAGTTTTCTAGTAAATAAATAAAAGAGGAGAGATAGTATGGTTAATTGGGGAGAGAAAGTTAAAAAACTATTAGATATAGAGCAGGCTAGCTACCATACCTTTAAATGCTTAAAGAGTGTTAGTAGCAAGAATAATAACATTATACTAGATATTGAAACTTCTGAAAACAGGAAAATCCATGGTATTTTAAGTATTTATAAAGATGGAATGTTTAGGTTAAGATTTTCAACAGAGCCTATTAAGGATACTCCTTCTATATTAATTGTGGCTAATAATTATGAAAGTCCACCTTACATTTTAGAAGAAGGGGAAAGTATAGTTAAAATTAGTACCTCTGAGCTAACAATAATATTTAATAAGGATCCCTTTGATTTTAAGGTTACAAATTCTAAGGGAGAGGTGCTTTTATATGAGAAAAGGGATGATACCATGACCTTTATGGATGTAGGACCTGATTTTCATGGTGAAAGAAATCATGCTAGAATATCTTACCCCTTAGGTTTTGTAGAAGCAGATGAAGGTATAAGATTTACAGAAGCTTTTGCTATCGAGCCAGATGAGGCGTTCTATGGCTTTGGTGAAAAATTTACTCCTATTAATAAATTGAGGCAGGTACTACATTGTTACAATGATTGGTCTATTGCTGCCACGGAAGGTCAAAACAAATCAGTTCCATTTTTCATGTCCTCAAAGGGCTATGGATTATTTTTTAACTCCTTAAGCCCCCAGATTTTCGATATAGGTGTAAAATCAAGTTCAGTTTACTCTTATGCTATTGCCTCGAATATTATGGATATGTATTTTATAAATGGCCCTTCCTATAAAGACATAATTAGCGAGTACACAAGGCTTACTGGAAGGCCTGAATTACCTCCTAAATGGAGTTTTGGTATATGGATGTCTCGTTGTAGTTATTGGGATAGAAGCGAGGTAGAGGACGTAGCAGATAGAATGAGAGAGGAACAATTCCCATGTGATGTATTAAGAATAGATCCAAGCTGGTTTGAGTATCCTGTAGATGATTCCATTGTTATGTTTGATCAAAAATGGAGTGAAAAAAGATTCCCAAAGCACTTAGACATGATTAAAAATTTAAAGAATAAAGGCTTTAAGCTTTGTCTATGGTATAATTCCAGGTTCAGTAAGGAAAGTGGAACTTATAAAGAAGGAAATGAGAAAGGCTATTTTGCTGCGGACCCTGAAAATAGTATGAATTGTGGATATGTTGACTTAACAAATAAAGAGGCTTTCTTATGGCTTAAGGATAAAGTGAAGGAACTGGTTTCAGAAGGTGCTTCTACTTTCTTTTTAGATGTAGGAATGGATGTGCCAACAAATTTACAGTTTAAAAATATAGATTCTAAGGACATCAGAAATGCCTATAGTTTTTTATATAATCAAGTTGTATATGAGGCAATAAAGGAACAGACAGGGGAAAATGGTGTTGTATGGGGCCTATCTGGCTATGCAGGTTCTCAAAGATTCGCGGCTACCGCTGGAGGCGATGCCAGATCCTCCTTTCAGGATATGGCTAGCGTCTTAAGAGGCGGGTTAAGTGCGGCCATGTCTGGATTTTCTTATTGGGGATGTGACATAGGTGGTTTTGGTATATATCCAGGTCCTACTCCAGATCCAGTATTATATATAAGGTATATAGAACATGGATTTTTTTTACCCTATTCTAATGTACATGGAACTGGGCCAAGGGAGCCCTGGGGTTACGGAGATATTATTAAGGATATATATAAAAAGTATGCGCAGCTTAGATATAAACTAATACCGTACATATATACAGAGGCTTATCTCTCCAGTGAAACAGGAATCCCAATGATGAGGCCGCTACTACTCGAGTACCAGAATGATTTAAATACTAGAAATATTGATCTTCAATATCTCTTTGGAGATTGCTTTCTAGTAGCTCCTGTTTTTGGAGGCGAGAAGAATGTTGATGTATATCTTCCAGAGGGAATTTGGTACGATTACTGGACGAAGACCCAATATAAGGGATTAGGGTGGATAAAGTACCTAGCTCCATTAGACATATTACCATTATTCGTTAAGGAAGGCTCTATTATTCCCATGGCTCCTTTAGCTCAAAATGTAGATAGTATAGATAGTACCGAATTGACTTTAGATATATATATGCAAAAAGCTGATTTTTCTGGGAGATATTATGATGATAAAAAGGACCAACTAAATAACATTCACTTAATTCATAAAGATAAAGTAGTAGAGCTTTACCTTGAAGATACCCAGCTAAAATATAATATTATTATTAATAATATAGAACTACCTAGTAGAATTTATAGCACAAAGAGTAGCCTAAAGCAATGCTTAAGCCTTGAGGAGTATGAGGATAGCAAAAATGCATGGGTTTATGACGAAAATAAACTACTTATAAAGGTTTGTAAATTGGATTCCAATGTATTAGTCATAAAATAAAAATGTAACCATGGCTCACACCACAGTTACATTTTTTAAAAACTTAGATTTGTTTAACATAATGCTTAAAGTTCTCTAAATAAAATTCATAAAGCTCTTTAAGCATTATATTATTTTGTTTTAATTACTTTAGCCCTTGTTCGTAGCTAGCTATCATTCTCTTAACCATTTCTCCGCCAACTGAACCGTTCTGTCTTGAAGTAAGACTTCCCTTATCAGCTGTTTCATAACCGCTAAGACCAATTTCACTTGCTACCTCTACCTTGAATTTGTCTAAACCATGTTGTGCTTGATTAACTAATACTTTATTTGAACTCATTTTAATCACTCCTTTTTAATTTTTTCAAATACAGTTTATGTCGTTTAGCTTTTTTTAAACTATCGTTTTAAACCCAATAAAGGGTCACAATAGTAATATTGTTAATTACTATTTAAAATAGGAATAGAATGTAATTCATAAAATATGCCTAATATGGAATACTACTTTGTAGAGGTGGTTTTATGGATTTTAAAATTAATCTAAAAACTCATATTATGTGTTTTTTCTTGAGCTCAATTTTTGCCTTAATATTTTATAATTTAATAGTTGATTCTTTTGAAGGCTTATTAAAGGAAAGCAGTTTAGATCCATTTCTGAATATCATGTATTTTTATGTGGGGATAATTATATTACTTATTCCAGTTACTATAATACACGAACTTATTCATGGACTGTTTCATAAGTTATTTAAAGGTAAAGTGAAATTTGGCTTTAAATTCATTTATGCTTATACAATAGAAGTAACGGCGAGACCTTTAAGTATTAGAAAATTTCAAATAGTACTTTTAGCACCTCTTGTTATTATTTCCATACTTTCATATGTGATGCAGAGCTATTTAGGTGGAATAGTTTTTATATTAAATCTATTAGGCTCCTCTGGAGATGTGTACATGGCATTAGTATTAGTAAAATATAATAATTCTTATAGTATTGTGGATAAAAGCTATGGCTTTAGCATAATAAATGGAGAACAATGATTTACAATATTTTTATCCTATGCTAATATTTATTTTAGAAATATTAGTTGGGAGGTAACAAAATGAATTTTACGGAAATTATATCACAAAGAAGATCAATAAGAAAATACAAAAAGGCCTCAGTTTCAGAAGAAATATTACAAAAGCTTTATGAGGCGATAAGGCTTGCACCAAGTGGCAATAATGATCAAGCATTTAAATTCATTTTTGTAAAAAGAGATGATTTGAGAGATGAAATAGTTAGAAAAGCATGCCATCAGGATTTTTTATATAATCCACCAGTAATTATGATAGCTTATGCTGAAAAGGGTAGAGAATTTGATGCTGCTATTGCGGTAGATCATATGATTTTAGCTGCCACAGCAGAAGGCTTAGGAACTTGCTGGGTAGGTTGGTTTGAAAAGGATATTATATCAAAGCTGATACCTATACAAGAGGGTTATGAACCTTGCATATTGGTACCAATTGGGTATGCTGACGAAAATCCTGCTCAAAGAACAAGAAAGACTATTGAGGAGCTAATAACTATAATATAATTTAATTAAAAAAAGACCTTGATATCAAGGTCTTTTTGGTTGCCCAAGCTGGACTCGAACCAACAGAATGCCTGCTCCAGAGGCAGGTGCCTTACCATTTGGCTATTGGGCAATAACAATAATTATTATAGCATATTTAGAATAGCTGTCAAGTATAGTTTAAATTTTTATCTTAAGTCTCTTATTTATATAAGTAATAAATATTGTAAGAAAATAATCATAAAATAAAAATATAACTTCAAGAAGAATAACTATAAAATAAATAGGTAATTTTATTTGAGGTAATGGGAACAAAAAAACCTTGTAAAACAAATATATTAAAATTAGCGAGCCGTTGTAAAAAATGTATTTCATTACATATTCTAAGGGGAGATTATTAAGCCTTTCTATAAGATATTTAATAAAGGCATAAGCACCAAAGAAAAGTATATAAATTACCACATTCCACACTAGACCTATTAGTAGTAGGGATAATATGGCTGTGGATATATAAACCAGCAAGCCATACCTTATATTTGTCATTATTATAACAACTGGGATGACCATAGAAGCTAAAGCTAAAAGGTATAACTTACTTGTAGGAATAATAACGCTAAGATATACTAAAATTATGCTAAGGGCAGTTAAAATGCCACCTAAAGTTATAAATCTTGTCTTCAAAAGATCATCTCCTCAGTTATACATATTTTAGCAACTTTGGCAAAGACATTCACATATGCTTTGAAGGCACCATATTTTTATGCACATATCACACATATCTGAATCGCCGCCATTTCTATTGGAGTAAGACTGTCTATAACCATTGTTTCTATTAGAAAGAGAATTTAATGCCTGCCTATACTCAAAATTCATAGGATCCATACTGCAGGCAGTTGATATTGAAGTTTGAGCATTATCATACCAGCCCTTACGCAAATACACTATGCCCATAAGATAATTCCACTCAGCATCCTTGGTATTAGATCTACTAAGCTCTGCTTCAGCCTGAGCTATATTTCCATTTTGGATGTAGCCTCGAACAGTTGCATAACTGCTCCCTTCTGAATTATTGTAGGAGCCACTATTAAAATCATTTCCAGGAGCAGAGCTTCCACCCTTCATTAAGCTATCATAAGCTTCGTTAACCTCTCTCATCTTTTCTTCAGCTAATTCTTTTAACGGATTACTTTCATATTGATCTGGGTGATACTTTTTAGCCATGTCATGATAAGCTTTTTTTATTTCGTCCTTTGTACTGCCTTCCTTTACTTCTAAAACTTCATATGGATTTCTCACTTAATTCACTCCTCTTAAAAACCTTATCAATTTTTTCCATAAGGCCAAATTGTAATATATTTTCTAATAGATCCTGGTTACTTTTAAGAGGGAGGCTTTTCAAACTTGAATAACACTCAGCTCCACAGCTTACCAGTATAAATTCTATTCTATTACTAATAACTTTATTAAATTCCATAAAAGGCAAATTACCTTTGTTAAAAACTGCGTTTATAACATTAAATTTATTTTTATCCATGTCTTTTTTTAAATCATCATAGGCATCAATTAGGTAGATCCACTTGCCTAAGTTATAACCAAGCTTATATAAGGATTCTTCATAGGGGGTACCTCTTTTATAACTTGTTAAAAGCAAACCAATAAGAGCCCCAAAGGGATCTGCTATTTCATCTAACTGAAAATTTTCGCTATTACTCTCTAGTTTATAAAGCTCTTCAAGCTTAGTCTTTATTATTTCCATTTGAGTCTTATAATTATTATTTGTCTTATTTATATACAATTTTAAAATGTCTGCTATAAACTTACTCAGATAGGATCTATCATCCATATAATCATCTAAAAGCTTATAATACATAAGAGCCAGATTTAAAAAGGCAGCATAAGCTATAGCTTCATTTTTTTTAGCAAACAACCGTTTCTTAACAGGGTGTAGAACACATCTTTTCATTTTAAAACTAGTACCTATATTATCTGTAGAATCATTTTTAAGGGAAGAAAGCATTATTCCAATAAAAGTCATATCATAATTTAAAGCCAGTCTTGGTAGATTACCGAATTCACTTTTAATTACGGAGCAAAGTCCACAATAGTAAGCTTTAAATTTTTCATAGTCCTTCATTTTAAGTTCCATGTTACAAGGAGTCACATATCCAAACATATCAAATTTCCTCTTTATAATCTTTTATAAGTTGATAAATAGTTTTTGAAGTGGTTTGAGACATATCATAGCCTAATAGCTTAACAACCATTTCTATAGCTTCTTCATTTTTCGCTTCTATTTCAATATAAGGTATAGGATAAAAGCTTTTATCATTTATATCTATCTCTATTAGGGTATCTAAAAATGCATAGCTTTCTCTATATTTTTTTATTTGTTCTACTAAAGTAAGTCCTAAAGAACTTAGTATGTTTTTACCTTCTTCTAGGTCACTTATAGAAACCTCATGTTCATCCATTATTTTATAGTCTGTTTGTGAGATTATCTTTTTTACAGCCATATAATAATAATTTTTTTTATCTAATAGGTTTTCTACTGCTCTAATTCTAGCATATCCATTACTTATTAAAAGACTTTTATCTTGGAAGTCATATATATAGTTTATTTGATTTTCTTCTTTTATTTTCTCGGCTTTAAACTTGTTCATTTTTTCTCTTATTTGTGTAACATCAATGTTTATTATCTTAGTCTCAAGTTCCCTTATTTCTACCACTCCCTTACTTGATTAGCTTAATTAACCCATAAATAAAATTATAACATATTTTTTTTCAAAATGTATAAATATATTATTAACTCATAGTAATGTTAAAATAATTTTATGGTATACTAAATTTAATTTATATTTCATATAGGTGGTGTTATTTTTAATGAATAATTATTGTGAACAATTAATCAGGGCGAAAAAATCTTCAATTTATTCCTTTGTTAATTTCCTGATGTACTTTTTTTGTTTTTTTACTATTATCTTCCTAACCCAGAAGAATTTTGTGTTAGGAATAATACTTGCTGCAATTACAGTTTGTATATTTTTCTTTAAGGGCAGGCTTTATGTAGAATATGAATATATATTTGTGGATGGAGAAATAGAAATAGATTTAATATTAGAAGCGAAAAAAAGAAAAAAAGCTTTCACCTTCAATGCTAGAGATGCTATTCTTATAGCACCAATAGAAAGCGATTCTTATAAGAATTTTTCAGATAAACCTTCAAAAATTATTAAGTGCTATGATAAGGAAACCAAAGATAAACTTTATGCTGCAATCATTAACGCTGGTGCAAATAAATTACAGCTACATTTTACTCCTAATGAAATTTTTTTAGACTGTTGCTATAAGAAAAATCCTAGAGCAGTGAAAAAGTATTGATATGGAATACATAAAGGATTTCCAGATAGAAGGGGCAGTAATCCATATTATTGATACAAGCACTGAAGAGGCAGTTTTAAACGAAATCTATTTGGAACTGGAGGAAGAAACCTATTCATTTTTATATAAGCATATATTTAGATGCATAAATGATGAGGAATTAAAGTATGCTAATTTCAAGGAAGGAGATTTGCCTGTTAAGAAGATATGTGAGGACTATAGAAATAATACAATGGATTTATTAGAGGTATCACAAAAATTAGCAGTACATTTTTTTGAAGGTTTAAAGCTATATTCTATGCCCTCCTCCTGTGACTTTATTGTTTCACTTATCAAGACAGATATAGGAAGCTTTATAGCTATATTAAGAATGGATTATACAAAGAATTATATCCATAGTATAGAGGTAGTTGAGGGTAAGCTAGGAATTAAGATTACTCCTCAAATGATTGGACTTCCAGGAAGTACACAAAAATTAAAAAGTTCCGCCTTTATCAAAATTTCATCAAATAAAGATGTGTCAGATATAATGCTGATTAATAGGGAAGATAAGGATAAAAATTTCTTTGGGGAGGAATTCTTAGGCTGTTCTATCTTTGAAAACGAAAGAGATAAAACAAAAAACTTTGTTAAAGCTGCAGAAGATTTTACTAGAAAGAGCTATAAGGAAACTGCTGATACAGCTGAGATTGTAAGAAGCTCTATAAAGAGGAAACTAAAAGAAGATGATGATATAGATATATTGGAGCTTTCAAAGGAAGTTTTTATTGAAGAAGAAAAACAAAGGGATTTTATTGAATTTGTGAAAGCAAAGGGTGTAGGGGAAAAAATAAAAATAGATAAGGATTGGCTAGACAAGAAGTATAAAAGGATAAGATTAAAGCTTGATAAGGACATAGATCTTTATATTGATGAAGATACCTATAGTGATAATAAGAGGTTTGAGATACGAAGAAATGGAGATGGCACTATAAATATGATTATTAAGCATGTTACAAATTATATTGAAAAATAAAGGGGCAAACCTTTGAATTGCAAAAGTTGAAAAGCTTCTAAAAGGAATAGAGGAACAGGGACACAACTAAAGTTGGAAAGCTTCTAAAAGGAATAGGGACACAACTAAAGTTGTGTCCCTTAAATATTATTTTTTGCTTTAAGATAGCCTATTATAATAGGCTATCTTTTGAACCTAAAACATTTTCGATTTTAGCTTCTACTAAACTTTGAAGAGTTGATCTAGCTGCTCCCATGAATTTTCTTGGATCAAAATCCGAAGGATTTTCTCCGAAGAATTTTCTAAGTGCTGCTGTCATTCCAAGTCTTAAATCTGTATCCATGTTTATTTTACATACAGCTAATGAGGCTGCTTTTCTTAACATTTCATTTGGAACACCCTGAGCTCCTTTAATTTGGCCGCCATTTGCATTACAAGTAGCAACATAACTAGCATCAACAGAGGAAGCTCCATGAAGAACTATTGGGAAACCAGGAAGCTTAGCTTGAACTTCTTCTAATATATGGAATTCAAGTTTAGGTTCTCCTGCAAATTTAAAAGCTCCATGACTTGTTCCTATAGCTATAGCTAAAGAATCACATCCAGTTCTTGTAACAAAATCTACTACTTGACTTGGGTCAGTATAGGTTGAATGTTCAACACTAACGTCATCCTCGACTCCAGCAAGTTGACCGAGCTCCGCTTCTACAACAACACCTCTAGCATGAGCATATTCAACTACAGCCTTTGTTACCTTTACATTCTCTTCATAGGTATATTGAGATCCATCTATCATAACAGAGGAAAAACCTGCTTCTATTGCCTCTACACAAGCATTAAAATTAGCACCATGATCTAAATGAAGTGCTAAATCTATTCCTGTAACTTCAATAGCAGCCTCAACCATTTTTGTAAGATATTTTGCTCCTGCATATTTTATTGCACTGGAGGAAACTTGAAGAATAACTGCAGAGTTCTTAGCCTTTGCAGCATTAACAACTGCCTGTATTATTTCCATATCATTGATATTGAAAGCACCGATAGCATAATGCCCTTCATAGGCCTTCTTAAACATTTCTTTTGTAGTAACTAATGCCATTTTTATTCCACCTTTCAAATATAATTCGGGACTAAATAAGTCCCACTGGGACAAAAACTTTCTTAACAACATTATAATCGAAAATAACCATTTTTTCCATAGAAAATCAAAAAATATTCTGTATATTCACTTTCTCCAAATCTATAATGTGCTTTAATTGAAAATCCACTGTACTTATTGCAGCTAAGGCATCAACTTTTTCTTGTTCCTTTATATAGGTTTTAGTACGTACAATTTCTTCACTTAAAACATCTAATTCTTGGTGATGTACAAACACCGTAATAATAATAGATCTCTTTTCCCAGCTCCTAGAAAAGTCTTCTAGTAGCTGTGCTGAACCCTTCCAATTTTCCTTTTCCACTTGATTTCTTAGAGCATTATTTATTTTAGAAAGCTCCTTACAAGAATCATTTAAGTAGGATAAAGAGAATATTAAAATAATAAGCATTGAGAAAAATATAATTCCAGTTGCAATAGCTCTTTTCATTTTAGATTAACTCCTTTTTCGATTTGGTAGTAAAACTTTTTTTGACTATCAAGGAGTGCTATGAATATATCCTTCGGAGATTCGATTTCATGTTTTTCAAGTTCTTTTAAAAGCCATTTCTCATCCTTGTTTATTATTTTCAAACTATCATAATTTATTCTTCCATCTAAAATAAGAGTTATAGGTATAACCTCCTGAGAATATTTGATTTTCATATCATCCTTTGTTACATAATCAAGGCCTGTTTTCCCAATTACAGATAGTTGCCCATTGTCTTCTAAAATAGCATACTGTATATCTTGTAAATTAAAATATCCAAGTAGTCTAAGTTCCTCCATTAGATCATTTATGGTAAAACTTTGTTTATGTAGCTCATTTATATCTATTTTACCATTATTTATAAGAATGCTAGGTTTGCTACAAAATAATCCTCTAATCTTTTCACTTTTTAATTGTAGATAGGATATTGAAGTTTGCAGGGCTAAAAGAGTGAGTATGGGTACTATACCATGTAATAGTGATATCCTTGTATCCTGCATAGGAAGAGATGCAAGTTCCGATATCATTATAGCTATTACTAGCTCAAAGGGCTGCATTTGACCTATTTGCTTCTTCCCCATAAGCCTCATGGTAAGCACAACTAATATATACAGAATTATCGTCCTGATCAGAAGGATAAACATACAATCACTCCTTATTATGCTAAATTTTTTATTAAAAACAAAATTAATAGTTAAGACATTCTATTTACGTTTGAATAAAGTATAATGAATATAGGAATATTAAGCCTTAGGGGTGAAACTATGGAAGTAAAAAATATACTAGTTAAAAAAGGTGAAGAATTTTATACTTCAATAATAAAACATTATTCTGATGTAAATATACCAATAGTATTAGGTAAGATGAATGGTATTATTCATGAGTTATCAAGTATCTCTAAAGAAGATGGATTCTTTGAAGCTATAGATATATCAACAAACATGGGAAACAAAGCATATGCTAGAACCTTACAATTTATACTTATTACTGCGGTTTTAGAGTTGTTTCCTCAGGCAAGCGTAGTAATTGAGCATTCCTTGAGTAAAGGCATTTTCGGAGAAATACATAAAAGTAGTCCATTAACTTCCACGGAAATTAATGAAATTAAGTTTAAGATGACAGAAATAATAAATAAAGACATTAAAATAACTAAGACTATTGTAAAAAAAGAAGAGGCAATGAAAATATTTTCAGAATATAATTTGAAGGATAAAGTGTCTTTACTTAAAACTGTTAACCTAGAACAGGTTAAGCTTTATGAATTAAATGGAAGATTCGATTATTTCTATGGACCTATGGCATATTCAACAGGGGCTATTAAAAATTTTGATTTAGTATTCTACAAGCCTGGATTTTTACTAAGATTTCCAACAGAGGACAGCCCAATCGATATACCGGTTTTTGTAGATTATCCTAAGCTAGCTAAAATATTTTATGAAACGGAGCAATGGGGAGAAATTTTAGGAGTTGGTGATGTAGGATCCTTAAATGAAAAGGTGTTAAATGCAGATATTATCAATATAATTAGGGTAGGAGAGGCTCTTCACGAGAAAAAAATTGCTTACATAGCAGATATGATTAATGATAGAAGCTCAAGACTCATATTAATTGCAGGCCCTACTTCCTCAGGAAAGACAACCTTTGCAAGAAGGCTGGCCATACAATTAAGAGTTAATGGACTAATACCTTTGCCTATTTCTTTAGATGACTATTTTGTAGATAGGGAATATTCACCAAGAGATGAAGATGGAAATTATGATTTTGAATCTTTAAATTCCTTAGATATTAAATTGTTTAATGAAAACCTAGAAGCCCTGCTTAAAGGTGAAGAAGTAGAAATACCAGCCTTTAACTTCAAATATGGAAGAAGAGAATGGAATGGAGAAAAAATTATGCTTCCCGAAAGAGGAGTGTTGATTGTGGAGGGCATCCATGGACTTAATGAAATGCTTACTCCGTCTATTCCAAAGGAAGATAAATTTAAAATATATATAAGCGCTTTGACCCAGTTAAATTTGGATGGTCATAATAGAATTGCCACGACAGATGTTAGGATTTTAAGAAGGATAGTTAGAGATTTCTTATCTAGGGGCTATGGTGGTGAGGATACCTTGAAAATGTGGCCTTCCATAAGGAGAGGAGAAGAAAAAAATATATTTGTTTATCAGGAGGAAGCGGATGTAATGTTTAATTCTACACTGGTATATGAGTTATGTGTACTTAAAAAGTACGCTTTAGAAGAACTAAATAAAATAGGCAATGATAGTATTGTATACTATGAGGCAGTGAGGCTAAAAAGTTTTTTGAATTTCTTTTTAGATGTTGATATAAAGGATGTTCTTGAAAACTCTATATTAAGAGAATTTATTGGTGGAAGTTGCTTTTATAAATATTGATGAATAATAATATTTTGATTTAAATATACATAATATAGCAATAATAAATTGGTGATCTTATGGGCAGGAGAAAAGTAATTGAAGTATATTATCAAGATATTTGCAATATATCAGATACATTAGTTAAGCTCGTAAGTTCCTATAGATTACTTATTGGTGGAGCGGAAGAATATAATGGTATAGCCCTTGCTACAAAGCATGAAGTTAAGAAAGCCTTAAAAAGAGCTGACAATTTAGGTGATGTTATAGATAAACTTATTAAGGCATTGGATGAAACAAATTTTAATTATCTTGAGTACTGTGCCTTGAAAGCTGAAATTATAAAAACTAGGTTAGAAATGGATTATATTATCGCAGAAATCGAAGAAGAACTAAAGTTAGATAATTAAGGAAGCAAATACTCCCTTAATTATCTTTTATCTTATGAAAAAATAGTTGAGGTATATTATTTATTATGAAAAATAAAAGATTAATTAAGTATGCAATTTTCTTCCTTCTGATAAAGATACAGAAAAGCATGGCTTTAAAATAATGCTTATAATGAGGCTTTCTTATATATTTCCTTATTATGCTTTAAGTTATGCTGCAGGGCTTTCTAAAATGAGATATATTGATTTTATTTCTGGAACTATGCTAGGTATATTACCAGAATTTTTTGCTTATTCTATGATAGGGAAAAATTTAGAACATCCTTTTTCTAAGGGAATATATTTTCCTATTATAATAGTTACAGTCATAGCTTTATTAACATATTTTATAAGTAAAAAATCAAAGAAACTATTAGATAAATAATCCATATATAATAAACACCTTTATGGGTAGAATATCTTCAGGAGGTGTTAATATGAAAGTTAAAGACCTAATGACCTCAAAGGTAGCAAGTCTCAATCCTGCAGATACGGTGGAAAATGCTGCTAAACTTATGAAACAGTATAATATCGGCGCGCTACCAATTTGTCAAGATGAAAAAGTTATTGGTATAGTAACAGACAGAGATATTGCTCTCCGCTCCACATCTCAGGGGCAAAATGTTCAAAAGCAGACAGTAAGAGATATCATGACCTCAAATCCTACCCTTGGAGAACCTGAGATGGATGTACATGAGGCTGCAAAAATTATGAGTGCAAAACAAATAAGAAGATTACCTGTAGTAGATAATGGTAATCTTGTAGGGATTGTATCCTTAGGAGACATTGCACTAGAGCCAGAACTAAAAGCTAAGGCTGAAGATGCCTTAAGCAATATTTCAGAGCCATCTACCCCAGATATTTAAATAACTATAAATCCATTTGAACACGATATGTGTTCAATGGATTTTTTTAATAATGGGGTCAAGCTTAACTACCAAATTCATAGCAATTAATGTATAATCTAACTAATAATGCTGGGAGGTGGCAAATGATGTACAAGGTAAAGTTCATTTATAATCCTTATTCGGGAGAGAACCATATACTAAGTAAATTAGATACGACAATCAATGTTTTTCAAAAGAATAATATTTCAATAATTCCATTTAGGATAAGCAATCATAGTAAGCTTAACCAGGCCTTTGAAGGCATTGATGATAGCTACAAATTTATATTGATAGCCGGTGGAGATGGTACAATTAACAATGTTGTAAATTGCATGAAGGAGCGAGGAATAGATTTACCAATTGCAGTGCTTCCTACAGGAACAGCTAACGATTTCTCCCAATTTATAGGTATGCCCTCATCCATTGAAAAATCTTTAAATCAAATATTAGAGCTTAATGAAAGAAAAGTAGATTTAGGTAAGGTAAATGATAAGTATTTTGTAAATGTGTTTAGTGCAGGCTTTTTTACTGATGTGTCACAAAATACAGATACGAATTTAAAAAATATTTTAGGTAAAAGCGCTTATTATGTAAAAGGAATAGAGCAGCTATATAATTTAAAAAGTGTTAAGCTCCAAATTAAATCTAAAGAGAAAAACATAGTTGAAGAGGTATATACCATATTGATTTTTAATGGGCAGACTGCAGGAAATTTTAAATTAGCTTATAAGGCTTCCATTGAAGATGGGTTTCTAGATGTGGTTATATTAAAGGCTTGCCCAATAATTGACACAGTAGGTTTTTTATTTAATATGATGAAAGGTGATCATTTATCCGATGAAAACTCAGTTCTATACTTTAAAACTAAAAGTATAGAAATAAATTGTACCTCAAATACTGCTACTGATATGGATGGAGAAAAAGGCCCAGAATTCCCTTTAAAAATTCAATGTATCGATAATGGATTAAGAGTTATTGGAACAAAATTTTGATTTTTTTAGTATAAATGTTGGAAAGTTGCAATATGCTTTATTAAGCGTTAACAATGGAGGGTAAAATTGATTGCTTATTGTTATTTAGTATTAATGATGCTATTATTGCTGCTACTCATAAAGGGTTTATATCAGACATTAGCTTTTTCACCCTTAAAAATAAAATTATTGGCAACTGTAGCTTATATAGGCTTTCTTCTTAGATATGTTATTTTACTAATATTTTTTATGGCAAAAAGTTCTTTATATTTATACCTATTAAAGCCAATTTACTTTTTAAATTTGGCTTTTATACCTATAATAGGGTTTATAACCTATTATATATTTTCAAGAAGGGATAAATTCAGTTTCAATATTTTTTTCCCTATATCTATAGTTTTATTGATTTTATATGGCATTTCAATGTGGATCATCCCCTCTAGAATGCTAATAAGCAATTTGTATACATATGTAATATTATTTGAAAATCCTTTTATTGTTTATATAATTTATATGATGATAAATCTATTTTATTTAATAATATCAGTAAAGCTTCTTAGCCATGAAAATAGTAACAAACTAGGAGCATATATGATGATACTCGCAAGCGTAGTAACTATACTTGAGGTTATTTTATATTTAGCAAGAATAAATATATTACCGGAAAATATAGCTTCTGATGTGTTTTGGATTATAAGCTTAAACTATGCTATAAGTAGGGTTAAAAAGAATAAGAACTACATAATCTAAAAAAAGTTATTGTAACTTCTTCTATTATTTTATAAGATGTAAGTAAAATTAATATTAGGAGGAGTATGATGGAGCAATACAAACAAGAGTTTATCCATTTTATGTTGGAGTGCAATGCTTTGACTTTTGGGGATTTTATAACTAAAAGTGGTAGAAAGTCGCCTTTTTTTATAAATGCAGGTAACTTTAAAACTGGTAAGGAACTTCAAAAGCTAGGGGAATTTTATGCAAAAGCAATTCATAAGAATTTCCCTGAACAGTTCGATGTTCTATTTGGACCCGCTTATAAAGGTATACCTTTAAGTGTAGCGACAGCTATTGGGTTAAGTACTTTATATAATATAGATGTGGCTTACTCCTCTAATAGGAAAGAAATCAAGGATCATGGAGATAAGGGAATTCTCTTAGGTGGAAAGTTAAAAGATAAGGATAAGGTTATAATTATTGAAGATGTTACAACTGCAGGCACATCCATATATGAAACTATGCCTATTATAAAAGCTCAAGGAGATATTACAGTTATTGGTCTTATTATTTCTGTAGATAGAATGGAAAGAGGCAACGAAAATAAGACAGCACTCCTAGAACTTAAGGAAAAATTTAATTTGAAATCCTGTGCTATTGTTACGATGAAAGAGATTGTAGAGTATTTATATAGTAATAAGGTAGATGGAAGACAAGTAATAGATGATTTAATAAAAGGAAAGATTGATGAATATTATTCAATATATGGAGTGAAATGAAGAAGATGGGTATGATTGGTGGATTAGGGCCTGAATCCACTGTGGATTACTATAGGGAAATCATGGGTTTACATAGAAAACTGACAGGAAAGGATATTCAGCCGGAAATAATAATAGATAGCGTTGACATGAGTACCTTAATAAGACTTTTAGAAAACATGGATTATGAGGGAACAACCAAATTTCTAATGAAGAGTCTTAATACATTAAAGCTTGCAGGAGCAGATTATGCTTTTATAGCTTCAAATACCCCTCATGTAGTTTTTGATAAACTGAAAGAAATATCTCCACTACCGCTAATAAGTATAGTAGAAGTAGCAGCTAATAGGGCAGAGGAGCTTAACCTTAAAAAGGTTGCCCTACTCGGAACTAAGTTTACTATGGGTGGAAAATTTTATGAAAAAGAATTTGAGCATTGCTCTATAAATTTGGTTACTCCAAAAAAAGATGAACAAGCTTTGATTCATAGAATAATAATGGAGGAGTTAAACTTGGGATGCTTTAGAGATGAATCAAAAGCAACACTACTTAAAATCATAAAAAGGATGTTTGTGGAAGAGGCTATTGATGGTGTTATACTAGGTTGCACAGAACTACCTCTCATATTAAATAAGGACGAATTTGGGATTCCGTTTTTAAATACAACCTATATCCATGTAGAAGCTATAATCGATTATCTCTTAAATAACTAAAAAGCAAGGTTAGTGCTTTTTAGTTATTCGATCATATGGCTTATAACCTATAAGACAATTTTTGTTATTTCCAATTAAGTCTTTTCTACCGGCTAGTATTAAGGCTTCTTTAACTAATTTATGATTTGCGGGAACTCCAAACTGTAATAGAGCTCTTTGCATGTCTTTTTCTTTTTGCCCTTTAGCCACATATATTTTTTCGTTTGTAAGTGGGTTTTTCTCTATATAATACATGGTAGTTGCGAGGCTACCAGGAGTTGGGTAAAAATCTTGAACTTGTTCTGGCGTATAACCCATCTGCTTTATATATAAAGCAAGCTCTATGGCTTCATTTAAACCGCTACCTGGATGACTAGATACTAAATAAGGAACTAGATATTGTTTTAAATCCAATTCTTTATTTATCTTATAAAATTTATCGTAAAATTTAAAATATACTTCTTTGGCTGGTTTGCCCATTAGCTTTAATACCTTAGAATTTATATGCTCAGGAGCTACCTTCAATTGTCCACTTATATGATATTTGCAAAGCTCCTGAAAAAAGTCATCATTTTTATCCTCTAGTAAGTAGTCATATCTTATACCGGATCTTATGAAAACTTTCTTTACTCCCTTAAGGGCTCTGAGTTTACGAAGTAGGCTTAAATATTCACTGTGATCCACGATAAGATTTTTGCAAGGCTCTGGAAATAAACATTGCTTATTTTTGCAAACCCCTCTTGTTAGTTGCTCTTTGCAGGCAGTGTGTCTAAAATTAGCGGTAGGGCCCCCCACGTCATGAATATAACCCTTAAAATCGATATCCTTTGTCATAAGCTCAGCTTCATCTATAATTGATTCTTGGCTTCTATGTTGTATTACGCGTCCTTGATGAAAGTTTAAGGCACAAAAGGAGCAGCCTCCATAGCAGCCTCTATGACTAGTAATAGAAAATTTAACTTCCTTAATAGCGGGTATTCCGCCTTCTGCTTCATAGCTAGGGTGATAAGTTCTGGCATAAGGAAGAGAATATACAGCATCCATCTCTTTTTCTGATAGGGGCTCTTGAGGAGGATTTTGAATCACATACCTATCTTTATGTTTTTGGACTATAATTTTACCATTTATGTAGTCCTGCTCTAAATATTCTAGTTTAAAGCTTTCACCATAGGCATCTTTATCAGCTATCACTTCTTCAAAGGAGGGTACTTCAATATAATCCTTTAAGTTTTCAATATCTTTAGCAAGATAAACAGTGCCTCGTACATTGGACATTTTACTAATATTTAATCCGTATTTCAACATATTTGCTGTTTCAACAATAGTTTTTTCACCCATTCCATAGATGAGTAAATCTGCCTTTGAGTCCAGTAATATGCTTCGTCTTACCTTATTATCCCAATAATCATAATGGGCAAAGCGTCTTAGACTAGCTTCTATTCCACCAATAATTATGGGCACATCCCTATAGGCTTCCTTAGCTTTATTTGAATAGACAATAAGGGCTCTGTCAGGGCGCCTGCCAGAAACAGCTCCAGGAGAATAAAGATCCTCGTGCCTTCTTTTCTTAGAGGCGGTATAGTGGTTTACCATAGAATCCATATTTCCTGAGTTTATTAAAAAAGCATATTTAGGTTTGCCAAGTATTTTAAAGGAGTCTACATTATTCCAATCCGGTTGGGCAATAATCCCAACTGTAAAGCCTTCACTTTCTAAAACTCTGCTAATTATGGCTGAGCCAAAGGAAGGATGATCTATATAGGCATCTCCTGTTATCAAAATAAAATCTAAAATATCAATATTTCTAATTTCCATATCTTCTTTGCTGCAAGGAAGAAAGCTATTTTTAGATAGCATCAAAGTAACAACTCCTTATTCTTTAGTTAAGGGTAGTATAATACTAAAATATATTTTAGTAAATCAAATAAAACATTGACATATTTCAGATTTAATCATATAATTATATCATAGTATATTACTCGGAAATACTTTGAAAAAGGAAAGTAACATAAAAGGACAACTCAGAGATAAAATTCATAGCTGTAAGGATTTTTTTGGAGTTTTATGTGAAGTGCACTTTGGAGTTATGCACCGAATCAAGTAGGTTGCATTGGGTTCACCCATTATAGTGATAGAGCATGTATGTGCTTAATGAGGAGGGATTAATAGTCCAATTAGAGTGGAACCGCGAAGTAAACTTCGTCTCTATATTATTTAGAGACGAGGCTTTTTTATTTTTTGTAATTATAAGGAGACGATGTAATGTTTAAAAATATAAGATATGACATTAAAAATATCATGGAAAATGACCCTGCTGCAAGAAATTGGTTGGAGGTTGTACTACTGTATCCTAGCATGCATATATTGATATATTATAGATTTGCCCACCTTTGTTATAAACATAAATTGTTCTTTATTGCCAGAGCTATTTCACAAACAGGTAGATTTTTTACAGGTATAGAAATACATCCGGGAGCAAAAATAGGGAAGGGACTATTTATTGATCATGGTATGGGGGTTGTAATTGGAGAAACAGCAGAAGTAGGAGATAATGTAGTATTATATCATGGAGTAACTCTTGGAGGAACTGGAAAGCATACGGGCAAAAGACATCCTACAATAGGGAACAATGTAATTATAGGAACTAGTGCTAAAGTTTTAGGACCAGTTACAGTAGGGGATGGAGCTAAAATAGGTGCAAATGCAGTGGTACTCAAAGATGTACCTT
Source organism: Clostridiaceae bacterium (assembly GCA_036507955.1). Taxonomy (GTDB): domain Bacteria; phylum Bacillota; class Clostridia; order Clostridiales; family Clostridiaceae; genus DATCIH01. Next base: position 36,171 of record DATCIH010000165.1, read on the forward strand.
CTATGGCTACAGCAGTAGGAGTTCCTGCAAGAATAATTCCTAAGCTTCCCAAAACTATAATAGAAATAAAGGATTTTAGGGGAAGAAAGAAGAACATATATAATGAATACGTTATATAGGCTGGTGCTAATATGGATACAAAGGATAAGCTCCTTAAATACTGCTCCTCTATTGGACTAGATAAGATTGGGTTTTGTAGATGCAGGATTTTTAAAGAGCTTGAACAATATTATCAATTCAAAAAAGATAAGGGATTTTTTAACGAGTTTGAAGAAAAAGATATAGAAAAGAAGATTAATCCTTTTGTTTATATGAAGGAAGGAAGGACTATAATATCTGTGGCCTTTCCATATAATTTTATTAATGAAGATAACCCTTCTAAGGTAGCTTTCTCAATGTATTGTCAGGGAGAAGATTATCATAGGGTTATTTCTTTTTACCTTGAAAAGGTATGTAGCTTTATAAAAGAATTAGGAGGTAAAGCTGAATTCTTCGTGGATAGTAATTCACTACCCGAGGTGTACATAGCTAGTCTTTCAGGTATTGGATTTATAGGAAAAAATAATTTACTTATTACAAAGGAGTATGGTTCCTATATTTTTTTAGGTGAAATAATAACAGATCTATACCTTGAAGAAAACATGAAAATCCAGGAGAGTTGCAGGGAGTGTAATCTTTGTTTAAAGGCTTGTCCTACTGCTTCTATAACATCTAATAATCATAACACTTGTTTATCTTATCTCACTCAAAAAAAAGAGTTGTCTCTTGATGAGATGATAAAAATAAAAGGAAGTTTATTTGGATGCGATATATGTCAAAGGGTATGTCCTAATAATACCGATGTTAAAGCTTCAAATATCAAAGAGTTTCAACCTTTAGATTATATGTTTTCTCCTGATTTAGAGGAACTAATAAACTTAGATAATAGATCCTTTATTAAATATAAAAGGAGTAGTTGCAGTTGGAGGGGTAAAAACTTATTGATTAGAAATGCCTTGATAAACTATATGTTATTGTATAAAGAAAAGCTGGTATTCATGGAAGCAACAAAATCACCTTATATAAAGCATTGTTATTATAGACTTTTAGAAATTTTAAAATTATAATGATATGGAATTATATAAATTTGTGATGAGGGGTCGTTTAAATTGATTAATCCAAGATTAGCAAAGTATTTAAATAAATTACCTAAAGGTTTCTTGCGCTTTGTAATTGAAAAAATAACTGATGGAATCTTAAAAAAATATGTAACTATGCATGTAGAAGGGAAAGAAAATCTTGATTTGGTTAAAGGTCCTGTGATATATGTTTGTAATCATTTAAGTAATACAGATGGCTTATTGATGCACAAATTTTTAAAGGGAAGAGATGTTACTTTTGTAACTGGTATAAAACTATTTGAGAATAAGACTACTGAGCTTATAATGATTGTAGCTAAAAAGATACCTTTAAAACCTAATAGCGCAGATAAAGGTGCAATAACTAAAATAGTAAAAACTATCAAAGCCGGGGGTAGTGTTTTTATATATCCTGAGGGTACAAGAAGCAGAACTGCTAGCTTAAATGAAGCAAAAAAAGGTATTTCTTTGATAGTTAAGCTTGCAAACGTACCTATTATTCCTATTGGTATGACAGGTAGTGAAATACTAATGCCAATAAATGATAATGCTGATATGGCTGCGGAGAGTTTTCATAAGGCAGATATAAATATAAATGTTGGTAAACCCTTCAATTTACCAGAAAAAAATGAAGGAGAAAGTAAAAGTGATTATGATTGTAGAGCTGTAGAATTCGTAATGAGAAATATTGCGAGTTTATTGCCTGTTAGCTATAGAGGAGTATATAAATAATGCTAAATAGTAAGGAAATAAAATTAGTTTTAAATAGATTATATGAAGTTTATCCAGATGCAAAATGTGAACTCAATCATGAAAATCCCTTTCAGTTAATTATAGCCACCGTACTTTCCGCACAAACTACAGATAAAAAGGTTAATCAGGTGACAGAAAGATTATTTAAGAAATGCATTTCTCCGGAAGACTTTTTATCTTTATCTCAGGAGGAGCTAGAAATAGAAATAAAAGAGATAGGATTATATAGAAGTAAAGCTAAACATATTCAAGGTTTATGTAGAGCGCTTATACTTAACTTTAATAGAGAAGTTCCAAGTAAGATGGAGGAACTACTTTCATTAGATGGGGTAGGAAGGAAAACAGCAAATGTGGTTCTAAGCAATGCCTTTAATGTGCCTGCTCTAGCGGTAGATACTCATGTATTTCGGGTATCAAATAGAATAGGACTAGCAAAAGGTAAGGATGTACTAGAAGTGGAGAAACAGCTTATGGAAAACATAAGCAAAAAAGATTGGATTAAGGCCCATCACACATTGATTTTTCATGGTAGAAACATATGTAAGGCTATAAAACCTAGTTGTCATATTTGTACTATAAATCAATTCTGTAAATTTTACGATTCAAAAAAGTGATATTCTTGACAGAACATAAAAAAGTTGATATACTTAATGAAATTAAAAATTTAATTCTGTGAACAGGAAGAGTAAATGATGTTCTTAGTTAAAGCGAGCTGAGGAGGGTGAAATCTCAGCACAATAGATATCATTGAATGGACCTGCTAGAAGTAAACCGAAAATTCATGAATGAATAAATTATTCATTATGAGTTAGTAGTAGTTACCGGGAGCTGCACGTTATAGCAGATAAGGCATGTTTGTGTCTTAATTGAGTGGTGTTGTTTTTGTTGCAACATAAATTAGGTGGTACCGCGGATATCTCCGTCCTAAGATTTTAATCTTAGGACGGAGTTTTTTTTATCTAAAAAAATAGGGGGTATAAAAATGAGTATAACAGTATTACAAGAGTCCCTGCAAAAGGTTTCTTTAAGAAAAGACTTAGTATTTGAGGAAGCATATGGCTCAATGCTGGATCTTATGAGTGGAGAAGCTAGCGATGCACAAATTGGAGCTTTTCTAGTAGCGCTTAAAGTAAAAGGGGAATCAATAGATGAAATAGCAGGGTTAGCTAAGGGTATGAGAGAAAAAGCAGTGAAGGTTAAAGCCTCTGGTAATATTATTGATACTTGTGGAACAGGTGGAGATAGAGCAGGTACCTTTAATATAAGTACAACTGCTGCATTTGTAATAGCCGGAGCAGGAGTTAAGGTAGCTAAGCATGGTAATCGATCTATTTCTAGTAAAAGTGGTAGCGCTGATGTTTTGGTAGCTCTAGGAATAAGCATTGAAAGCGAAATCCATGTAATTGAAAAGGAGCTAGAGGAGATAGGCATTGCTTTTCTATTTGCCCCAAGGATTCATACCAGCATGAAGCATGTCATGAAGGCAAGGAAAGATCTGGCTATGCCAACGGTATTTAATATATTAGGGCCCTTAACAAATCCTGTGGATTTAACTGGCCAGGTTATGGGGATATACAGAAGAGACTTAGTCCTTCCTTTAGCTAGGGTTTTAAGAAAACTTGGAAGAAAAAATGCAGTAGTTGTGAATGGGGGAGGAAATATAGATGAGGCTTCCTTAAGTAATGACAATTATGTTGCTATATTAAATGGAAACATTATAGAAGAAAGGCAAATTGATTCAAAAAGCTACGGGTTAGACTATGCGGATAATTCAATGCTTTTAGGAGGTTCACCTGAGGAGAATGCTAAAATCACAATAAGCATTTTGTCCGGGGGAAAGGGACCTCATAGAGATGTGGTTTTATTAAATTCTGCTTTAGGATTGATTACGTCAGGAACAGTAGAAACAATTGAAGAAGGAATTAAAATTGCAGAAGAAAGTATTGATTCAGGAAAAGCTTTAGCTAAGCTAATAAAGCTTCAAAATTTTGATAAATAGTAAGGGGGAATTTATTTGGATGATTTCTTAAATAAGATATTGGAAGAAAAAAGAAAAGAGGTTCTTAAGTTAAAAAAAGATTTTAAAATGGAGACTTCTTATAAAAAGGAAAAGAGATCCTTTATAAGTTCCTTAAAGGAAGGCAGAACTGCAATAATCGCTGAAATTAAGAAGGGATCTCCTTCTAAAGGTATGCTAAATGAGTTTCTCTCGGTGCCAAAGCAGGCAATGGATTATGAAAGATATGGAGCAAATGCTATATCAGTTTTGACCGATAGTAATTTCTTTTATGGCTCCTTCGAATACCTAAGAGAGGTTAGAGAAAAAGTAAATATACCTGTTTTATGTAAGGATTTCATTATAGATGAGATTCAAATAAATAAGGCAAACTCTTGCGGCGCTGATATGTTTTTACTTATAGCTGCGGCTATTGATGATAAAACCTTAAAAAGGCTATATGATTATGGTATTAACCTTGGCATGGAAGCCTTAGTTGAGGTCCATAATGAGGAAGAACTTAATAGAGTTATTAACCTTGGAGCTACCATTATCGGAATAAACAACAGAAATCTTAGAACCTTTAAGGTGGATATAAATACAACAATAGATTTAATAAGGAAAATACCTCTGGATAGAATAGTTATAAGTGAAAGTGGTATAAAAGGAAGGGAAGAGGCAGCCCTACTTAAAAGCAAGGGAGTCCACGGCTTTTTAATCGGAGAGGCTTTAGTTACCTCCTCTAATTTAGAAGAAAAATTTTTAGAATTTAAAGGTGTTTAAATGGTTAAAGTTAAAATATGCGGTATAAGAGACTTAGCTACAGCACTTGCAGCAGTGGAAGCTGGGGCGGACGCTTTAGGTTTTGTCTTTGCAAGGAGCAAAAGGAAAATAAGCTATGAGGAGGCCAGAGAATTAATTTCAAAACTGCCAAAGGGGGTAGCAAAGGTTGGAGTTTTTGTAGATAAATCAATAGCCTTTACCCAGGAGATTGGAAAATATTGTAGCTTAGATTATATTCAGCTTCATAATAAAATAGATCCCTTAGACTTAACCTATTGTAGGATACCAATAATTAAGGCCTTTAGTATAAGAAATGAAGAAGATGTTATAGGCATGGAAAAATATAAGGCCTCCTTCTATCTTGTTGATAGCTATGGAGGAGATTATATAGGAGGTAATGGAAAAAGTTTCAAGTGGGAACTACTAGATAGTTTAAAACCAGCTATAAAAAGAAAGCTTATACTAGCTGGAGGCTTAGATTTAAATAACATTTCCCAGGCAATTGAAAGAGTTAAGCCCTTATGGGTGGATGTTAGTAGCAGTGTTGAAACTGATGGAAAGAAAGATGTTTTAAAGATAAAGGAATTTATTAAAAAAGCAAAAAATATTTTATAGAGGTGATTTAATTGGCTTATAATATGCCCGACGAAAGAGGCCACTTTGGAATATATGGTGGTATGTTTGTACCAGAGACTTTGATGAACGCCCTATATGAGCTAGAAAAATGTTATATGGAGGCTAAGGAAGATGAGGAATTTAAAAGTAAATTAGCCTATTATTTATCTAAGTATGTAGGTAGGGAGACTCCTTTATATTACGCAGAAAACCTTTCAAATTATTTAGGAGGGCCTAAGATTTACCTTAAAAGGGAAGATCTAAATCATACTGGTGCCCATAAGATAAATAATGCTATAGGTCAAGCCTTGCTTACAGTTAGAATGGGTAAAAAAAAGGTGGTTGCAGAAACCGGAGCTGGTCAACATGGAGTTGCAACTGCAACTGCTGCAGCTCTCTTTGGTCTTGAATGCACAATTTTTATGGGAGAAGAGGATATAAAAAGACAGGAGCTTAACGTTTTCCGCATGAAGCTTCTTGGAGCAAAGGTTGTTTCAGTAAAAGCAGGTAGCAGAACCTTAAAGGATGCGGTAAATGAAGCTCTAAGATATTGGGTTGCAAATGTAGAGGATACTCATTATATAATGGGCTCAGCTTTAGGAAGCCATCCTTTTCCAAAGATAGTAAGAGATTTTCAAAGCATTATAGGAATAGAAACTAAAAAGCAATTTTATGAAGAAGAGAAATGTCTGCCAGATGCAATAGTCGCCTGCGTTGGGGGCGGGAGTAATTCCATAGGTATGTTTTATCCTTTTATAGATGATATTTCTGTAAAGCTATATGGTGCTGAGGCAGCGGGAAAAGGAATTGATACACCTTTAAATGCTGCGACTATGACGAATGGAAGGCTTGGCGCTCTCCATGGAGCACTTATGTATGTACTTCAAGATGAGGATGGGCAAATAAATGAAGCCTATTCCATATCAGCAGGTCTTGATTATCCAGGGGTTGGGCCGGAACATTGCTACTTAAAGGATACTGGTCGAGTTAAATATGTTCCAATAACAGATGTAGAGGCATTAGTTGCCTTCAAGCTCCTTACTATCAAAGAAGGAATAATTCCAGCCTTAGAGAGTGCCCATGCTGTGGCATATACCATGAAACTTGCAAAAACAATGAAGAAAGAAGAGAAAATAGTTATTTGCCTATCTGGTAGAGGTGATAAGGATGTTCAAAGTGTATCAAAGATATTTGATGAAAAGGGGGATTACAATTGGGAAACAATATAAAGGAAACTTTTGAAAAGCTAAAGCTAGAAGGCAAGAAAGCTTTTATTCCATATATAATGGCTGGAGATGAGAGTCTTATTGAAACTAAGGAGCTTATATTTACTTTAGAAGAATATGGAGCTTCAATAATAGAGATTGGGATACCTTTTTCAGATCCTGTAGCTGACGGGAAAGTAATTCAAGATGCAGGCTTGAGAGCTTTAGCTGGAAAGACTAATCTTAGGGATATATTTAGAATGGTTATAGAAGTAAGGGGAAAATCCCACATTCCATTAGTATTTATGACTTATTTAAATCCTTTACTTCAATTCGGGATAGATAAGTTTTTTGCAAAATGTAGAGAAACTTCTGTAGAGGGAGTTATAATACCTGACATGCCTATTGAGGAATGGGGAATTGTTTATAAGGAGGCCACTCTTAATAATGTAGCAATAATACCTCTTGTAGCACCGAACAGTGGAATAGATAGAATAAAACTGGCTAATGAAAAGGGTAGTGGCTATATTTATACTGTTACTGTTGCAGGAGTCACTGGTGCAAGAGCTAAGGTAAATTGCAATTTAGAAGCTTTACTCAAGGAAGTTAAAGACAATTCTACTATACCGGTAGTTGCTGGCTTTGGCATATCAACGCATGAGCAGGTTGTTACTATAGGAGGCTATTGTGACGGGGTGGTTGTAGGAAGTAAGATTGTTGAACTATATCATAATAAGGATTTATCCGCTATTAAAAAATTAATTAATGGATAAATAATTGGGGGCAATATATTGAGAGTTTTACTAATTGATAATTATGATTCCTTTACCTATAATGTATACCAATATTTACTGGAATTATCTCAAGAGGTTACTGTTGTAAGAAATGACAGACTTACCATTGAGGATATAAAGGAAATGAACCCAGAGGCTATATTTATTTCTCCGGGACCGGGCACCCCTGAGTTTGCAGGAATATGTGTTCCAGTTATAAAGGAGTTTGCAGGTAGAATCTCCATATTTGGTATATGTCTTGGTCACCAAGCCATAGGTGAAGCCTTTGGAGGCAAGATAGTTCATGCTACCACTTTGATGCATGGGAAAACCTCAGAAATCACTCCTTTAGAATTCGGGATAATGAAGGAAATTAAAAGTAAATTTATAGCAACTAGGTATCATTCCCTAGTTATAGACAGGGAATCTCTTCCAGATTGCTTGCAAATAACATGTTTAAGCCCAGATGGGGAAATAATGGGAGTTATTCATAAGCAGTACAATATTGAAGGAGTTCAGTTTCATCCTGAATCTATTATGACGGAGAATGGAAAAGATATGATTAAAGCCTTTTTAACTAGAACCTTAATTTTATTAAAAAAGGAAGATAAAGTAACTAAGGATATAATAAATATAGAGCAGTCACTTACAAAATATGAACTTAACAGGAGTATATATAGTATTTTCAAAGAGATTTCTAAGAAAATTGGAAGGGATAAAAGCTTTTTATTAGAATCCGCAGAAGGACCTAAAATAGATTCAACAAAGACTTATATAGGACTTTTCCCACAATTTGAATTAAAACTAAAGGATTCTTATTTTCAAGTAGCTGGGGTGGATAAAGATATTTTAAAGATTTTTGAAGATGTCTTAGGAAGCAAATATGTTAAAACGGGAAATTCCTATCGCACCGGAAGGGATAGATTTTCCTCAATATTTAAATTACTTAGAGATAGTATTAAGATTAGAAAAAACCATAAGGAAGATTTAATGATAAGCTGTGGGCTTACAGGTTTCTTTTCTTATGAGTATATCCATTACATTGAAAATATTCACAAAGTAAAAAAAGATAGCTTAGATCTACCAGAAGTTCATCTTAAATTTTTCCCTCTATTACTTCAAGTAGATAGAGAAGGAAAAGAATTAATTCTTGTTCAAAACAAGATAGACGGTAAAGAAATCCCTGATTTGTCTCAAATAATTGATATTATAATATCAAAAGAAGAGATAATAGAAGAGGAAAAATTAATATGCAAAGCAAAGGAGCTTTCCTTAAGCTGCAATATAGATAGGGACAGCTACCTTAAAAATGTGGAAACAGCAAAAAAATATATTTATGAAGGGGATATATTTCAGGTTCAATTAGGAAAAAGAGTTAAGATAATTAAGGATGTTAATCCTATAGCTCTTTATGAAAAATTGAGAGAGATTAATCCATCCCCATATATGTTTTATTGGGATTGTAATGATTATCAGCTAATAGGTAATAGCCCTGAATTGCAACTTAGAATACAAGATCAAGATGTTATGATAAGACCAATAGCCGGGACTTCTAAGGGCAAGGGTAACAATATGGAAGAGAGAGAAAGAATACTTGAAGCCTTCACTAAAGATATAAAGGAAAATGCAGAGCATATAATGCTAGTGGATCTGGCAAGAAATGATATAGGCATAATGGCAGAAGCTGGGACAGTTCACGTAAGTCAACTTATGGAAGTTGAGGAATTCTCCCATGTATTTCATTTAACCAGCACTGTGGTAGGTAAGCTAAAAGCTAATCTTAACTCAATGGAGGTTTTTGAAGCAACCTTTCCGGCAGGGACCTTAACTGGTGCACCTAAGGTAAGAGCTATGGAAATAATCTCAGAGCTTGAAACAGAGCAAAGAGGCCCATATGGGGGAGCCTTTGGGTTCTTTGATTTCAATGGAAATATAATAAGCTCTATTGTTATAAGAACGGTTGTTAGAAAGGGTGAGGAGCTATTCCTTCAAGCCTCTGCTGGAATTGTATCAGATTCTGTGCCTGAAGCAGAGTGGGATGAAACTGAATATAAGATGAAGGCTCTTAAAGAAGTTATAAGGGAGCTTTAAATTAGGATAAGCTTAATAAATATTAGAGTAGCCTTACTAAATGGGCTATTCTCTTTTATTTTTGTAATTTATTATAGGAATAGACTTTGTGAAACTAAAAATATATAATTAATATAATATTTTGAATATGAAGGAGAATAAATGTATGAGTAAAGCAGATGAACAATACTTATCCATAGCAGAAAAAATTATAACAAAGGGTTATTATGATATCAATAGAACGGGTATCGCGACTTATAAATTACCTCATCAAATAATGCAGTACGATTTAAGAGAGGAATTTCCAATATTAACAACTAAATTCGTAGCCTTTAAAACTGCGGTTAAGGAGCTTTTATGGATATATAAAGATAAGAGTAATGATGTTAAATTACTACAAGCTCAAAATGTTCATATATGGGATCAGTGGATGAATGAAGCAGGTACTATAGGTAAAGCCTATGGGTATCAAGTAGCTAAATTTAATCAAATAAACAATCTAATCCATACTCTTAAAACTAATCCACAGGATAGGCGAATGCTGATTGATTTATGGAACATAGAGGATCTCCCAGAGATGGCTCTTCAACCTTGTTGCTTTTTAACTTTATGGGACGTTACTAATGGGTTTTTAAATTGTATGTTAATACAAAGAAGTGGAGATTTTCCACTTGGAGTACCTTTTAACATGAGCCAGTATGCAGTCTTAGTACACTTAATAGCTCAAGTAACAGATCTTAAGGTAGGGCTTTTAACTCATGTAATTAACAATGCCCATATCTATGAAAATCAATTAGAGGGAATGAAAGAGCATTTATCAAGAAAAGAGTTAGGATGCGAAGCTCCTACACTTTGGATTAATCCAGAGGTTAAAGATTTTAATGATTTTACACCTGAAGACATAAAACTACTTGACTACAAACACCTGGATAAAATTAAAATGGAGGTGGCTGTATAATGTTGTCGATAATAGTTGCGGTAGGTAGGAATAATGCTATTGGTAAAGATAATCAGCTCCTATGGAAGCTTTCAAATGACTTAAAAAGGTTTAAAGAGATAACCACTGGGCATACGATTATTATGGGAAGAAAAACTTTTCAATCTCTCCCAAGAATATTACCCAATAGACAGCATATTGTTTTAACCAAAGATAAATCAATAAATATAAATCATGAGCAGGTAACAGTTTTTTATTCGATTGATAAACTTCTTGGGGTTTTAGATGCACAAAAGGAACAGTTTGTTATTGGGGGTGGTGAGATCTATAAAGCCTTAATGCCTTTCTGCACCAGAATATATCTAACTAGTGTAGATAAAGAGTTTGAAGCAGATACTTTTTTCCCGACTTTAGATTTTAATGAATGGAGAGTAATATCTGAAGAAGAAGGATTGATAGATAAGAAAAATAACCTTCCGCATAAATTTATAGTTTTAGAAAGAAAACTTTAGAACACAAGTTATCTAAACGTTGGTTTCACCTTAAATGTTGGTGCTATCACAGTATTATGCTATAATAAAGTCTGTTTATATATAATAACTTGGAGGTAAAGGATGGACATAAAGGAAGAATCCCTTTTTATTCATAAAAAGTACAAAGGGAAGCTTGAAGTAATAAGCAAGATCCCAATTAAAAATAGACATGATTTAGCAGTGGCATATACCCCTGGAGTAGCAGAGCCCTGTCTTGAAATAGCTAAAGACATAAATAAAATATATGATTATACAATAAAAGGTAATACAGTTGCAATAGTAACTAATGGTACCGCAGTTTTAGGACTTGGAGATATTGGCGCTGCAGCAGGCCTTCCTGTTATGGAAGGTAAAGCAATACTATTTAAGGAATTTGCTGGGATAGATGCTTTCCCTATTTGTATAGATAGTAAGGACCCAGAGGATATAATAAGGACAGTTAAGCTTATTTCTTCTGTTTTTGGAGGAATAAACTTAGAGGACATAAAGGCTCCTGAATGCTTTTATATAGAGGAAACCTTAAAAAGAGAGATGGATATACCTGTATTTCATGACGATCAGCATGGAACTGCCATAGTTGTTCTTGCAGGTCTAATAAATGCATTGAAGATAGTAAATAAAAAAATGGATATAATAAGAGTAGTTTTATCTGGAGCGGGTTCTGCAGGGATAGCAATAACTAAGCTTTTGTTAAAGGCTGGGCTGGCGAATATAACCCTTTGTGATTATAATGGAGCAGTAGTAGAAGGCGATACAAGCTTAAATAAGGCTCAACAGGAAATTTCAAAAGTAACTAATAGAAACTTTGAGAAAGGCAGTTTAAAGGATGTCATAAAAGGTAAGGATGTATTTATTGGAGTTTCTGCACCAGGGATAGTTACTAAAGATATGATATCTACAATGAATGAGGATAGTATAGTATTTTCCCTTGCAAACCCTGTACCTGAAATAATGCCTGATGAGGCCATTCGGGGCGGTGCAAGAATTATAGCCAGTGGTAGATCCGATTTTCCAAATCAAATAAACAATGTATTAGTTTTCCCTGGTATTTTTAAGGGAGCTTTAGAAATTAGATCAAAAGTAATAAATGATGAAATGAAGCTGGCAGCAGCTTATGCTATAGCAAGTCTCATTGAAGATGATGAACTTAAAGAAGAATATATAATTCCTGATGTTTTTGATAAAAGAGTATGTGAGACGGTTTCCGCTCAAGTGAAAAGGGTAGCTGTAGAAATGGGGCTTTCAAGACTGTAACCGCTTCTTCCCCTCTGTTATAAGACCAGAGGGGAAGAAGGCTCTGTTTCAAGACCAGAGTACAAGAAGTTTTACTTTGTTTCTCCTTGTTGTTTACTTTTTTAATTCAAAATGTTATATTATTTAAGAGGTATGTGTATATACACATGTAAATACAAGTTTGGGGTGGATATAATGACTTTATCAGAAGAAATATTAGAGCTGAAAAGGAAAAATAATGCATTAATTTTAGCTCATTACTACCAAAGGCCAGAAGTTCAAGATATAGCTGATGTTGTAGGTGATTCTTATTATTTGAGCAAATATGCTTTCGAGAGTACAAGTCAACTTATAATATTTTGTGGGGTTAAATTTATGGCGGAAAGTGTAAAGATTCTTTCGCCGCAAAAGAAGGTAATCCTTCCGGTTTATGATGCAGGATGTCCTATGGCAGATATGGTAGACGAGACGAAGCTAATAGAGCTTAAAGAGAAGTATAAGGATGCAGCGGTTGTATGCTATATAAATAGTTCTACAGAGGTAAAGGCTTTATGCGATGTATGTGTTACTTCGTCTAATGCTATTAAAATTATAAGCAAAATAAAGGCAAAGAATATAATATTTTTACCAGATAAAAATTTAGGTGGATATTTACAGGAGAGGTTTCCTGAAAAAAACTTCATTTTATGGAATGGCTTTTGTGTTACCCATCAGAAGGTAAGAGTAGATAATATTAAAAAATCTAAAGAAGCTATTAAAGATGCCCAGGTTTTGGTCCATCCAGAATGTGAAAAAAAAGTTAGGGATATGGCTGATTTCATTGGAAGCACTGGAGAGATAATAGATTATGCAACTTCTAGTAAAAATAAAAATTTCCTCATTGTAACGGAAGAGGGAGTTCTAAGGGAATTAAAAAGGAAAAATCCAAATAAAAACTTTTATTTTCCTCAGGTTATGAGCTGCGTAAATATGAAGAAAACTCGACTTGAAGATGTAAGAAATAGTTTGATCAACCAAGAAGAAATTACAATAGATGAGGAAATAAGGCTTAAAGCTTTAAGTGCTCTCACTAAAATGCATGAAATGGCTAGGTGATATATATGGAAAAGCTGGTAGATGTTTTTACTGATGTTTTGATCGTAGGGACAGGGATAGCAGGTTTATATGCTGCTCTTAATTTAAGAGAGGATATAAACATAATCATGATAACAAAAACAAAAATAAAGGAAAGTAATTCATATCTTGCTCAAGGTGGCATTGCCGTTGCAAAGGGTAAAGAGGATATACCTGCCCATATAGAGGACACTATGAAAGCAGGTAAGAACCTAAATAAAAAGGAAGCCGTTAAGGTTTTAGTTGAAGAATCAATAGAGAATGTAGATGCCTTAATAGCTTATGGAGTCCCTTTTGATAAACAAGATGGTGGAATGCAATATACTAGGGAAGGTGCCCATAGCACCAATAGGATTGTTCATTCTAAGGATCAAACAGGAAAGGCAGTAATTGATACTTTAGTTGAAAAGGCATTAAACAAAAAGAATATAACAATATATGAAGATACTTATTTAGTGGATTTAATACAAAAGGAAAACACTTGTTATGGAGGAGTTGCAATTCGAGAGGATCATCAGGCTAATATTTATGCTAAGGTGGTTATTCTTGCCTGTGGAGGAATAGGCGGAATATTTAAAAGGTCTACAAATCAGAGGTACATGACTGCTGATGGTATAAACATAGCAATGAACAACAATGTTGAAGTGAAGAATTTGAAGTATATACAGTTTCATCCTACAGCCTTATATGATAAAGGAGATAACAGAAAATTTCTTATATCAGAAAGCTTAAGAGGTGAAGGTGCAAAACTTTTAAATATAAATTCAGAGCCCTTTGTAGATGAGTTATTGCCTAGGGATGTCGTAACGGCTGCTATAAAAAAAGAAATGATAAAGACTAAAGCTGAATTTGTTTATCTTAATATATCCTTTTTAGATAAAGATTATATAATCAAAAGATTCCCTAAAATATATGAAGAATGCTTAAAGAGAGGAATTGATATTACAAAGGATTATATTCCTGTAACTCCAACCCAACATTATTTTATGGGGGGCATAAAGGTGGACCTATATGCAAGATCCTCAATGAAAAACCTATATGCAGTAGGTGAAGTAAGCTGTACTGGTGTTCATGGAGCAAATAGACTTGCCAGCAATTCGCTTTTGGAAGGATTAGTATTTTCCAAAAGGGCTGCAAAGCAAATATCAAAAAGGATAGATGGTATTGATATTGTATATTTAAAACAAGCTTTATTAGAACTGGATTTAGAGACTATAAAAAATAATGCTATAAAAAAAGCTGTGAAGATTTTTAGTAAAAAGGTAGGAATAAAGGATGAATTGGTTAATTATTGATGAGCAGATTAGAAAGGCCTTACTAGAGGACATGTACATTGAAGATATAACCACAGACTCTACAATCGAAGAAGAGTCTAATGCGACAGTTGAGCTGTTAGCAAGGGAAGATGGTATACTTTCAGGTCTTCAAGTTTTTGCTAGAGTATTTTCTACCCTTGGGGATGTTAAGGTTAATTTCTTAAAGAGGGATGGAGATAGAATTAGGAAAGATGAGCTTGTGGCTAATGTGATTGGAAATACTAGAACAATACTTAAGGGAGAAAGGGTAGCTTTAAACTATCTTCAAAGGATGTGTGGAGTTGCAACCTTAACTAATAAATTTGTTCAAGAATTAGAAGGAACCAACACGAAATTACTTGATACTAGAAAAACCACCCCTAATATGAGGCTTTTGGAAAAATATTCTGTTAAGGTTGGTGGAGGAGAAAATCATAGATTTAGTTTATCTGATGGTATCCTTTTAAAGGATAATCATATAGCAGCTGCAGGTGGAATACTAAAGGCAGTTAAGCTTGTACGGGAGAATGCATCCTTTGTTAGAAAAATAGAGGTTGAAGTTGAGAATTTACAGATGGTACAGGAAGCGATAGACGCAAAGGTAGATATAATAATGCTGGATAATATGAATTTAGAAGAGATGAAGGAAGCTGTAACAATAATTAATAAAAGAGCTCTTACTGAAGCTTCCGGAGACATCCTCCTTAATAATATTAGACAGGTGGCTATGACTGGTGTAGATTATATATCTGTTGGAGCTATAACCCATTCCTATAAAGCTTTTAATTTAAGTTTGAAAAACTTGGTTACGATCTAATATTTATAAAGCAAGGCTACCGATCTAATATGAACGGTGACATACCTAAAGGTATGTCACCGAATTGATTTTATTTTGCATCTATCCAAGTCATCATTTTTCTAAGCTCACGACCTACCACTTCTATTGGAAGATCATGTTCTTTCTTTCTAGTAGCTAAGAAATGAGGTTT
>DATCIH010000166.1:0-2078 GCA_036507955.1 Clostridiaceae bacterium
TCTTTCAGATAATGGTTTTGGTATGTTTAGAAATTTACTAAAGTACAAATTAGAAGATAGAGGAAAGCAATTTATCAAAATAGATAAATGGTATGCTTCTTCTAAAATCTGCAGTAATTGCAAAAACAAGAAAGATACTCTCAAGTTATCAGATAGAGTATATAAGTGTGATTATTGTGGACTTAGCATCGACAGAGATTATAATGCTAGTCTAAATATACGAGAGGTTGGTTCTACCTTGTTAGCTTGGTAAATTTGTCCTCAATAGAGGACATTACCCAAGAAGCCCCCACCTCTTCAAGGTGGAGGGTAAGTTCACTATAGGTATGTTCACGTTAACAATTAATATTGATTTCGTCAAACAAACATATTATAATGTTTATAGATGAGATTGTTTACGTGAACATTTTTTTATGTAAAAATATATAGAAAAAGGGAGAAATAATGAAAAAATTTATGGATGAAGATTTTCTATTGGAAAGTGAAACTGCCGTGAAACTTTATCATGATTATGCAAAAAAGATGCCTATTATTGATTATCATTGCCATGTAAGCCCAAAGGAAATATTTGAAAACAAACAATTTAAAAATATAACGGAGGCATGGATATATGGAGATCATTACAAATGGAGAGTAATGAGAACCCTTGGTATTGAGGAAAAATACATTACAGGAACATCAACGGATTATGAGAAGTTTTTAGCTTGGGCTAAAACAATTTCAATGTCCATAGGTAATCCCCTTTATCACTGGACACATCTTGAGCTTCAAAGATACTTTGGAGTTTATGATCAGCTAAATGAAAAAACTGCCCCTATAATTTGGGACAAAGTTAATGGAGCGCTTCAAAGTGGTAGTTTAAATGTAAGAGATATTATCATTAAATCCAAGGTGAAATTGATATGTACAACGGATGATCCCACTGATAGTCTTGAATACCATGAAAAACTTAAAGGAGAAAAAGATTTTGATGTTAGGGTAATGCCTGCGTTTAGACCCGATAAAGGTCTTGGTATTGAGAAAAAGGATTTTGTAGATTGGACTAGAAAATTAGGAGAGGCTGCTGGCAAAACAATAGTAGATTATAATGATTTTCTTAAAGCTTTAGAAGGAAGAATTACATTCTTTCATTCTGTAGGCTGTAGAGTTTCGGATCATGGACTGGATTATATGCCTTATGCAAAAGCAAGTAAAGATGAAGTAGCAGAGATATTTGCAAAAGCATTAAAAGGGGGAAAGGTTAATCTAGCGGAAGAAAAGAAATATAAGTCCTATACCTTGATATACCTAGGGAAGCTCTATTCAAAACTCAATTGGACCATGGAACTACATATGAATGTTGCTAGAAATAACAATACAAAATTATTTAATTCCATAGGCCCAGATACTGGTTTTGATTCAATAAATGACAGCAACATAGCTTATCCACTTTCAAGATTTCTAGATTCTTTAGACAGAGAGGATTCCTTGCCAAAAACTATTTTATATAGTTTGAACCCAAAAGATAACTATGTTATAGCAGCCTTAATAGGTTGTTTTCAAGAAAGTAGTGCAATTGGTAAAATACAATTTGGTGCTGCCTGGTGGTTTAATGATAACAAAGATGGAATGATTGAACAAATGAAAGCTTTATCAAATATTGGCTTATTAAGTACATTTTTAGGAATGCTTACTGATTCCAGAAGTTTTCTATCCTATACAAGACATGAATATTTCAGAAGAATATTATGTAATATGATTGGTAGTTGGGTGGAAAATGGTGAAGCTCCAAATGATATGGAAGCACTTGGAACAATGGTGGAGAATATAAGCTATAATAATGCTAAAGACTATTTTGGGCTAATATAAAAAATGAGTATTACAATAAAAGATATAGCTAAAATAGCAAAAGTATCCCATACTACAGTTTCAAGAGCCCTCAATGATAGCCCTTTTATAAATGAAGCAACTAAGAAGAATATAATAGAAATTTCTAAGCAGTTGAATTATGTACCAAATTTTAATGCTAAAAGTTTGGTGCTAAATAAATCCTATAATATAGGATTGTTTTTCACATCAATTAACCAGGGAACTACTGC
>DATCIH010000167.1:0-8375 GCA_036507955.1 Clostridiaceae bacterium
GAAAAACAAGAGAAATGTTTTTCAAGGAATGAAGGATGCCTTCGACGATAATGTTGTAACCTTAAAAGTATAATAATAGTATAAGGCCACTATAATATATTTAGAGGTCTTATTTATCGACGCTACATCTGAACTGTAACAAGACATATGCTGAATTTAAAAGCATTTGTCAGAAAATATTGGCTTCTGGTGCGACTCCTATCTATGAACCAGTCTCAGATGGTTGGCATCATGTATTATGGTTCCCAGACCTTGGACTAGTATATGAAAAAACAACCCCAGGACTAACGGACAAGTTAAATACCAATAAGGGTACCTTTGCTGATTCAGCAGTTATGGAAAAAGCTATCACGCAATTACAAGAAATGGCCAAATTAGGTTTCTTCGGCAAGAATTTCTTATCCGATTCAACTGCAGATTTAGATAAAAATTTAGGCAGTGGAAAGTATGCTATGGCTCTCGCTCAATTAAGTGAACCTGATTTAATAGCAAAGGCAGTTCCAGGAATTACAGCTGATACCTTCGGATTTTTCATACCACCACTAGCAGATAATCAGATAATCGATTATAACCCAGCTGCTCCAAGTAAATTTATATATTCAGGTTCAAAATACATTCAAGAAGCAAAAGATTATTTCAAATACCTTACAAAACAAGAAAATCTTCAATTTACAGTTGATACTGATACAACAGTTGTATCTTTAGGGTTTACTGGACTTAAAGATAAGTTCTCTACTGCAGTAAAGGAATTTATAGCATCCTCCCCTGAAAAAGGAACTGTTTATCAAGCACAAATAAAATATCTTAATCCTCAATGGATGGATATTGGTAAAGATTTAACAGCAATGTTTACTACATCTTTATCACCTAAAGATGTATTGAAAAATATAGATAAAAGAAGAGCTGAGCAAGCAAAAGCAGCTAAAGATCCAGCATGGCCAAACTAAAGCCTTTTTAATCATATTATTATTCAATGGAGCAATAAATTATTATAGCTTATAATATTTTGATTTATTGCTTCAATTTTATTTATAAAGAATGGAGATGATGATTTCATATGATAAAAAAGTAATATCCTTTCTACTTTGTTTTGGGTGCACTAGTCTTATACCTTCTTTTATTTGTTATTCCTGGAGTAATGGGTATTTATTATTCCTTTACAGATTGGAGCAGTTATAGTAGAGTCATAAAGTTCATTGGATTTGATAATTATAAGACAATATTTTCTAGCGGTGAAAATTATACATCCTATATAAAAAACACTATCAGGTTCACATTTGTCACTTCAATCCTTAAAACTGCACTTGGTCTTATTTTGCTATGTTACTTTGCGAAGGAATAAAAGGTAAAAATTTTCATAGAGCAGTAATATTTATGCCAGCTATACTTTCAATGTTAATCACAGGTCTAGTTTTCAAATCTATCTTAAACCCATCAACAGGACTATTGAATGTACTATTAACTAAAATTGGACTAGGTTCTCTAACCCAACAATGGCTTACAAATGTAAAAATTGCTTTTTATACAATTATGTCAGTGGATACATGGAAAGGCCTGGGATATATAATGACAATTCTCATGGCTGGATTACAATCTATTCCAAGATCTTACTATGAAGCAGCTGATATAGACGGTTCAAATGCATGGAGAAAGTTTATATATGTTACTCTACCCTTATTGATGCCAGCAATAACCGTTACAACAGTTTTAAATCTTATATACGGACTTAAAGTCTTTGATGTTATTTATGCACTTACAAATGGTGGCCCAGGTTATGCCACTGAGGTATTATATACATCAGTATTCAAGGAATTTTCACAGGGTAGATATGGTATTGGCACAGCACTATCTTCAGTTTTACTGGTATTCGTAGTTACAGTCGGATATTTTGCAATAAAACTTCTAAGCAGAGAGGAAGTTGAATTATGAGAAAAGGAAATAAACGCAAAAAAAACATTGTTGAAAATTTAGTTATATAGGTAGTAGATTTAATAATGCTTATTCCTCTTATCTTAGTATTAATTAATTCCTTAAAAGATAAGTACCAATCAAGCTCTATGGGCATGGATCTCCCAACAAAGCTCCATTTCGAAAATTATATAACAGTTATTAATCAAGGAAAATTATTTAGATCGTTTTTTAACAGTATGCTCTATGCTGGAACCTCCATTATTTTTGGAGTTATCCTAGCTGCAATGGCTGCCTACGTACTCTCAAGAAATAAGTCTAAATTAAATAAATTTCTGTACTTTTTTATGGTTTTAGGTATTGCAGTGCCTATAAATTATGTTTCACTAACTAAAATTATGCAAATGACTCATCTAATGAACACACAGCTAGGAATCTGTTTACTTTATACAGCTATGCAAATTCCATTCAGCGTGTTTTTATTTTATGGTTTTATAGTCACAGTACCAAAAGAGCTTGATGAAGCAGGAATACTAGATGGTTGTACTCCATTAAGGCTATTTTTTTCTATAGTATTTCCTCTCCTAAAACCAGTAGCTGTCACAGTTGGAATATTAAATTTTATGGGAGCTTGGAATGATTTTGTTACTCCCCTATATTACTTGAATAGTGCTAAAAATTGGCCAATGACTCTTGCGGTCTATAATTTCTTTGGACAGTATCAAATGCAATGGAACCTTGTTAGCGCAGATATTGTTTTGACTAGTTTACCGGTAATAGTTATTTACTTAATAGGGCAAAAATATATTATTTCTGGAATGACATCTGGATCAGTAAAGGGCTAAAACATGAACTACTAATACTAAATATGAATTTTACTTAATGGAGGTCGTTTAATTTGAAATATAAAGATAATTGGAATGAAACTAAAGAAAAATTCAACTTATGGTGGGAAGGTAAAAACACTGGAAGACCACTAATGCATGTTGTAGGTAAAAGAAAGGGCCCTGTAGAAGGTCTTGAAGAAATATGCGAAGCTAGAAGTCTTGAGGATTTCTATTTAGATGTTGAAAGCAATATCATTAGGTATAGAAACTATTGCAAATCCAATGTGTTCTTAGCTGAAGCATACCCTAACTTTAGTATTGACCTCGGTCCAGGTTCTATGGCACTTTATCTAGGAGCGAACCCAATTTTGCATGGGATACTGTTTGGTTTAAAGAATGTATAAAGGACTGGAGTGAATGGGGCGATTTAAAATTCGATTCTGAAAACTATTGGTGGAAAAAGCATTTAGAATTAATTAAAAGAGCTGTGGAACTTTCCAGAGGTGATTTTTTTGTTAATATACCAGACATTATAGAAAATATGGATATTCCTTTAGTAATGCGTGGAACAGAAAACCTAATTTTTGATATGATGGATGAACCTGAATTGATAGAGAAATATGTAAATCAAATAGATGAACATTATTTTAGATATTACGATGAACTATATGATTTAGTTAAGCAACCTGATGGAAGTTCAACCTATACAGTATTTTCAATATGGGTCCTGGTAAAACAGCTAAAATCCAATGTGATTTTTCTGCTATGATGTCTCCTACCCAATATAGAAAATTTGTATTATCATCTCTTAGAAAACAGTGTCAAAAACTAGATCGTTCTCTTTATCATTTAGATGGTCCTGACGCTATAAAGCATGTTGATGCAATAATGGAGATCAAAGAGCTTAAGGCACTTCAATGGACATGTGGAGCTGGCAAACCCGATGGTGGCTCAGAACAATGGTATCCTATATATGATAAGGTAAGAACTGCAGGTAAATCTTTATGGATTCAAATTTATGATGGAGATGTTAATGATTGGACAAATAGTGCTGAAAAGCTTGTGAAAAGATATGACACGGCAGGCTTATATTTCATTTTTCCTGATATGGATGAAGCTGATGCAAGAAATCTAATAGAAAAGGCAGAACGTGATTGGAAATAGCATAACAAAGGTTTTTCCTGTAGAAGCATGGGAGGTACTATAAATGTTAGAAGCAATACCTAGAAAGAAAATGATGATTACAAACATTATTAAAGGTGAAAAATTTATTACTTTGAAAACAAGTAATGGTAAATTAAAATTAGAGCCCTGTTCTAACAGTATAATTCGTATTGTTTATACCCAAGAGGAGGAATTTTCTAAAGTACCAAGTCTTGGTGTAATAAATAAGAACTTTGCTTGCAATTGGAGCTTTAATGAAACAACCAGTTATATAGCTTTAACTACAGAACTTATTACAGTCTCTGTAGATAAAGCTACTTGTGCTATATCATACTTTGATCTACAAGGTAATTTACTTCTAAAAGAGCCAAACAAAGGAGGGAAATTTTTAGACAAATTTGATGTTTATAAGATTCTTTTTGATGAAAATACAGAAATAAAGAAAATTCAAACTCCAGATGGTGAAAAAGATGAAGTGATTGGTAGCAGAAAAGTGTTTGAAAGAACTTCCTATCATACTAAGCTAGAATTTGAGTGGACTGAGGATGAAGCGCTTTATGGCCTTGGACAACATGAAGAAGGCGTAATGAATCTACGAGGCAGCTGACAATATATTCATCAAGCTAATATGAAAAAGATGAGCTACACAGTATGGGTGCAAAGTTTATGATTTCTATATGGCCGAATATGCATAAGAAAAGTGAAAACTATAAAGAAATGAATGAGAAAGGTTTACTTTTAAAAGGATCTGATTTGTACAATGCTTTTTTAGAAGATGCTAGAAAGCTATATTGGAAACAAGCAAATGAGGCTTATTTTCAAAAGGGGTAGATGCTTGGTGATGTGATAGCTGTGAGCCGTTTGTTCCTGAATGGCAGGGTAGTTTAAATAATGAACCTTGGAAGAAGTTCAACATGTTCTTAGATACAGCCAAAAATCATGTTGATGATGAATATGTAAATGCGTATCCTCTAATGCATGCAAAAGGAATTTATGAAGGGCAAAGATGTACATCTGACACAAAAAGGGTTGTTAATTTAACTCGCGCTTCATATATTGGTCAACAGAAATATGGAACCATTATGTGGTCAGGTGATATTTCTGCTAAATGGGATACTCTCAAGAAACAAATACCTGCTGGTCTAAATTTTTGTGCTACAGATCTCCCATATTGGACACTTGATATCGGTCATTCTTTGTTAAAAAAGGTGAACAATGGTTTTGGAATGGAGATTATGATAAGGGCACCGATGACCTTGGGTATAGAGAGTTATATGTACGATGGTTTCAGTTTGGTGCTTTTTTACCTATATTTCGTTCCCACGGGACAGATACAAGAAGAGAAGTTTGGCAATTTGGTGAAAAGGGGGAAGTATTCTATGACACCCTGGTTAAATTTGATAAATTGAGATATGCCTTAATCCCTTATATCTACTCTTTAGCAGGTATGGTAACTCAAAAGGCTTATACCATATTACGAGCACTAGCTTTTGATTTTGTAGATAATAGAAAAGTCTTTAATATAAAGGATCAATATATGTTTGGTCCTGCACTTATGATATGCCCAGTTACAAATCCAATTTATTATGATAAAAATTCAATAAAACTTAATGATATTGTAAAATCAAGAAATGTTTATCTACCTGATAGCAGTACTTGGTATGATTTTTGGACAAATATAATATATAAGGGCGGTACAACACTTATTGCTAGTGCGGAACTTAGTACTTTGCCCATTTATGTAAAAGCAGGCTCAATTTTGCCAAAAGGTCCCGATATCCAATGGACTGGGGAAAATCTGGTTGGTCCATTAACCATTAACATTTATTCAGACAAAGATGGTGAATTTACTATCTATGAAGATGAGGACGATAACTATAATTATGAAAATGGAGCTTTTTCAACTATTAAATTTGTTTGGAATGAAAAGGAAAGTAAACTAACAATATCTAAACGTAATGGTGAATTTAATGGACTGAAAAAAGAAAGAGCTATCACAATGTATTTAATTACACATCGACAATTAGTTCAAGGAAAATTACATATGAGGGAGAAAATACTGAAGTGATCTTTTAATTCTCTAAGGGGAATCTTTAGATATCAATACAAATGCAATAGAAACTGATTCCCCTAGTTCAAAAGGAATTTTTCTTAATACCTCATATAAAATTAAAGTTAAACTTCATCTATTCCTATCTGCCTTGTATGTTTTGTATGACTCCATTCTTTATTATTTTTATTTATAAT
Organism: Clostridiaceae bacterium; assembly: GCA_036507955.1. GTDB lineage: Bacteria > Bacillota > Clostridia > Clostridiales > Clostridiaceae > DATCIH01. Next base: position 6,147 of record DATCIH010000167.1, read on the forward strand.
TCCTTGTATAGTTATAGGAATCCATGTTAATGTATACACTCCATATAGAATATACCTAATAAATAGCAGTGCTGATTTCTTACCTGCTACTATTAAAATTAACAGGATTAGAAAAGATAAATATATTACATTTTCAGTGACTGCTTGTAAAAGAGTAATGTAACTTCCATATATTAATCTAGATATTACAATATTCAAAGAATATAAACTTAAAAATACAAATACTAGTTTATTTAGTTTTATTTCTAAAATCATAATAAACGGAGTAAATAAAAATTGAAATATGCTAAAACCCATCCATACATATCCAGAGATCAAATTGTCTATTGCAAATATATTAACTCCTTGTGGAGTATTTTTTTGAATAAGAGTCAATAAAATTGATATACCAAGTAAAAGTGTAATAAAGGGCTGTATAGTATACAGCGCACAATCAAAAGAAATAAAATCAAACTTTACAAATGCGTTTTTCATAAGAGGTAAAAAATATCTTGATGAAACATCTGTAAAGCCTTGCATCCATCTTTTTCTTTGATTCCAGGACTGTTTTAAAGTAAGTGGCTTTTCATCATACACAACAGCTTCGTGCGCCCACCCTACTCTATATCCATTTAAAACAAGTTTACAGGTAAATTCTAAATCTTCAGTTAGACAGGTTACACCCCAACCTATTTGTTTTAATACCTCTGTATCAACTATAAATCCTGTACCTCCAATTTGGTTTGAAAGTCCTATATTATTTCTTGCAAGTTGAAATACTCTGTTCGCAGTCCAAAATGATATTGAATATGATTCTGTAATCCACGAATCATGAGGATTTTTACTATCTAAGTAACCCTGTACAACTTTATAGCCTTCCATCATCTTATTATTCATTTCAATTAAGAAGTTTTTTGAAACTAGATTGTCCGCATCAAAAATTGCAAATGCATCATATTTCTTTTCCATATTAAAAATCTTTTCAAACATCCATTCTAATGCAAAACCCTTCCCATTTTTTTCTTTATTTATTCTTTCAAAAACATTCACATTTAATTTTCCAGCTATGCTGGCAGTATTATCTGTACAATTATCAGCAATAATATATATATCATATAAATATTTTGGATAATCTATCTCCTTTAAGCTTTCAATTATCTTTCCAATAACAGCCTCCTCATTGTGCGCTGCGACAAGTAAGGCAAAGGATTTCTCTGGTTTATATAATCTATGATTTGCCTTTTTGTATAATCCAAAGAAAGATATTATTAAATAATAGAGGGAGATTAAAAATACTGAAATTTGAAATATCGAAATTAAGTTTATCATTAAGTTCTTCAATTTCCATCCTCCATTTCTAAAAAATTAAACTACATATAAATTTACCATGGGTGTTAAATAAGCTGCCTTATATACTCTAATAACTTATAATGTTCGAAATAATGATAATTTATGCAAATTATCGTGAAAAAAGATGTTTTACCTTCCTTAACCCAAAGTTCCCTCAGACCTTAGTCTGAGGGAACTTAAAACTCACTATACAAGAACATTATGACTTTATTGTGTTTTTACTATTTGATTGGTTTCGTATCAAAAGCCGCATCATACAGACACCAGTTATAATCCCTAACAATATCGAAGAAATTACAACGTCACCAGGTGCATCACTTGATGTAATAATGTTGAACCCATCTCCAACTGTTACTCCAAGAGTCGAGGCCGCAATACTTGCTATTATCCACCAACTGGATTTCTGAAGCCGTTTTCGTAAAAGAAGCCATTGTAATACGCCTAATATAACTCCAAAAACAGTCCCGTGTATAAGGTCTGGAATAATTGCTATCCCTTTAGCTTCACCAAATAGATTCAAAATATTTAGCTCATTAAATAAAACCCAGCCGATGGATGTTAGTAATATCCAGTAACCAACTTTATTTAGATATTTCCGGAGCAAGAGCCATTGAGCTACTCCAAGAGTTACACCAACAATCGCTCCATAAAAACCACCAAATTCGTTCCTTCTATTAATTAGATAAAACATCTCTCTTCACAAAGCCAAAGAATGAAATAGAATTGAATACAATAAAATAGATGATTAATACTATTATCGAAAAGGACATCGTCATTCCTGTGACTAATGGTTTTCCTTAAAAGTATTGAGCTAAATCTGTATTTGCAAACAAAATATATTTTGCCCAGGTGATGTTATTGCGTATTAGATAGTTAACTATTACTCCCCCTACTGTCAAT
>DATCIH010000168.1:0-2081 GCA_036507955.1 Clostridiaceae bacterium
TGGGAGGCGAGGATATACTTTTTAGTGAACATTTTGCTTGCATAGATTGTGGAATTAGCCTTGGAGAATTAGCCCCTAGGATGTTTTCTTTTAACTCTCCATTTGGTAAGTGTGATACTTGTGATGGACTTGGTACTCTTATGGAAATTGAAGAGGATTTAATAATGCCAGATAGAAGTAAGAGTATTAAAGAGGGTGCTATTTTGTCCTTTGGGGAAGGTAGCCTTAAAGAGGATTCTTGGACTTTTTCGGTACTCCGGGCATTAAGTGAAAAGTATAAGTTTGATTTAGATACACCTATGGAAAAATATAAGCCAGAAATTCTTAAAATGTTATTATATGGAACTGATGGCGAAAAAGTAAAGGTAGAGTATGTTAAGGAGTATAGATCAGGTACATTTTATCATTCTTATGAAGGAATTATAAACAATTTAAAAAGAAGATATTTTGAAACCTCATCAGATTATATAAAAAGAGATATTGAACAATATATGGGGGATAATGCTTGTCCTAAGTGCAAGGGTGCAAGGTTAAGCCCGGAGGCATTAGCCGTAACAGTTGGTGGTAAGAATATAAGTGAATTTTGTCAATTATCAATCATAGATGAAGCTCTATTTTTAAAAGATATTAAATTATCAGAGAAAAATAAAATTATATCTAATCAAATTTTTAAAGAAATAAATGATAGACTTAATTTCTTAAAGGATGTTGGGCTAGATTATTTAAATTTAGCGAGATCGGCAGGTACGTTGTCCGGCGGAGAGGCGCAGAGAATAAGGCTTGCAACTCAGATAGGATCTAGCTTAATGGGTGTATTATATATTCTAGATGAACCTAGCATTGGTCTTCATCAAAGAGATAATGACAAACTTATTAAAACCTTAGAACATTTAAGAGATATAGGTAATACAGTAATTGTTGTAGAGCATGATGAGGATACTATGAAGGCAGCAGATTTTATTGTAGATGTTGGGCCAGGAGCAGGGGAACATGGTGGAGAAATCGTTGCTGCGGGAACAATCGAGGATGTTAAAAACTGTGAAAGATCAATTACAGGTCAATATTTGAGTGGTAAAAAGAAAATTGATGTTCCAGAAAAAACGAGGGTATCAAATGGAAATAGTATAAAAATACTTAATGCAAGGCAAAATAACCTTAAGAATGTTAGCGTGGACTTTCCACTAGGTGTATTAACTGCAGTAACTGGAGTTTCAGGTTCTGGGAAGAGTACTTTAATTAATGAGATTTTATACAAAGGTCTTAATAAGAAGGTAAATAAATCTAAAAAAAATCCAGGGCTTCATAAAGACATAATAGGTGCCGAGAATATAGATAAGATTATAAATATTGACCAAGGTCCTATTGGGCGTACGCCTAGGTCTAATCCAGCTACATATACAGGGGTATTTGATGTAATTCGCGATGTGTTTTCAATGAGCGCAGAAGCGAAGGTGCGAGGTTATAAGCCAGGTAGATTTAGTTTCAATGTAAAGGGTGGAAGATGTGAGGCTTGCAAAGGTGATGGAATAATTAAAATAGAAATGCAATTTTTATCTGATGTGTACGTGCCTTGTGAAGTTTGCAAAGGAAAAAGATATAACAGAGAAACTTTAGAGGTTAAGTATAAAGGGAAAAATATTGATGAAATTTTAAATATGACAGTGGAGCAAGCTGTAAAGTTCTTTGAAAATATTCCTAGAATTTATAGTAAATTTAAAACGTTAATGGATGTTGGACTTGGTTATGTAAGGCTAGGTCAACCTTCCACACAGTTATCTGGTGGTGAGGCTCAAAGAATTAAACTTGCATCTGAATTATCTAAGAGAAGTACCGGTAAGACATTTTACATTTTAGATGAGCCTACTACGGGGCTTCATATTGATGATGTTAGTAAACTTATTAAAATACTTCAAAGACTTGTAGATTCAGGTAATACTGTAGTTGTAATTGAGCATAATTTAGATGTTATAAAGTGCGCGGACTATGTAATAGACTTAGGTCCAGAGGGTGGAGATATGGGAGGCACTATTTTGTGCACTGGAACTCCAAAAGAAATATCTTTAAATGTAAATTCATATACA